>CBDUSZ010000117.1:0-10447 GCA_965370015.1 uncultured bacterium
CCCCTGCCTTAATGGTGAGCTTACGCACACGATCACGAAAACGTTTGCCCTGCCTGGAAACACCCAGAAGCGTGATGCCATGTCGTACCAGCAAACGCAGGTCATAACTACATCGACCGGTAATTCTGGAGCCATCGGGTACTATCGCCTCAGCCAATACTAACGATGGGCTTGTCAATCCAATCTGGTGTTTTTCCTCACCAGAAAAACCAAACTCGGCAGATCCGAAAAAAACCTCGATAGATTTTGGATCACCTTCGACAACTATATGATCACCCTTGCGGATTTCTTCATAGCGTGCGAAGCCTGGTAAGCGGGTTCCCCGTCGAATCAATCCGACAACCAAAACATCATGCTCAGTTGCCATCGGAAAAAGATCGGCGACACGAACACCAATCGATTTGGAGCCCTCGCGCACCTGTGCTTCGACAACAAAAAGCTCAGTGTCCTCACTGCTACGGATACGCTTGGCTCGCTCATGTTGAGGAATTAATCGCCAACCAATCAATGCGACAAAAACGATGCCCGCTAAAGCAACACATAGCCCAACGGGAGCAAAATCAAACATGCTATAGCTTTCACCCAACGCCCGTTCCCGATACTGGGCGATAACAATATTGGGTGGCGTGCCAATCAAGGTAATCATACCACCCAGAATGGTAGCGAATGACAGTGGCATTAAGCTGAGCGCGGCGGCGCGCTTTGCTTTCTCTGCAGCTTCCATGTCCAACGACATCAACAGTGCCAGTGCGGCAACATTATTAATCACCGCCGAGAGCGCTGCACCAATCACCGACATGAGGCCGATGTGCAAGGGTAATGCCCGGTTCGACGAGAGCACTACACCGGCAATCATTTCCACAGCGCCGGAATTTAGCAGCCCGCGCGAGACGATAAGAACCAGCGCAATAATCACCACCGCCGGATGACCAAAACCGGAAAACGCTTCAACCGGGGTTACAAAACCACCAATAGATGCGATTACCAACGCGCTGAAAGCCACCAGGTCGTAGCGAATTCTGCCCCAGATTAAGAGAGCAAAAACTCCTCCGAACAGGGTAAAAAGAAAAACCTGATCGCTTGTCATTACCTAAATCCAGTCAAGACTCTGTTCTAAATCGGCAATCAAATCGTCAACATGTTCGATTCCAATCGACAGTCGCAATAAGTTTTTTGGCACCGCACTGTGCGGGCCTTCAACCGACGCTCGGTGCTCAATCAAACTTTCTACCCCACCTAGCGAGGTAGCTGGTACAAATAACCGGGTGCTGCTGGCTACTTTCTTCGCCTCGTCTGCGCCACCTTTGACTAACAACGACATCATGCCACCAAATCCATTGAGCATCTGACGTTTGGCTAATGCATGCTGTGGATGGCTTTCGAGGCCAGGATAAAGCACTTTTTCAAGCCGCGGATGATTCTCGAAGTGGCGTGCAATTAGAAGTGCATTTTGGGAAGCTCGCTCAAAGCGGAGAAATAAGGTGCGCATGCCGCGTAACAATAACCAGGCCTCAAAGGGGCCGAGTACACCACCGGTAAGTTTGCGCACCAGTTTAATTTCATCCCAACGTTGGTTTATCTCTTTGGTAACAAGAATACCGGCTACCACATCGCTATGTCCGTTGAGATACTTGGTCGCCGAGTGAAAGACAATATCGGCACCATGATCCAGAGCGCGTGTCGTCACCGGTGGCGCAACCGTGCAGTCGACCGCCAAAATCGCGCCTGCCTGGTGTGCGATCGCGGCGCTGGCGGCAATATCGATCACATCCCAGGTGGGATTAACCGGCGATTCGATCCACACAATCGAAGTGCTTCCCGGTTTAACCGCCCGTTTTAAATCACCCATATCGGTAGCATCAAATAAGCTTAATCCGATATTTCGCTTTGCAGAAATTCTGCGCAGCCAGTCCTGGGCACCGTGATACATGATCTCAGGGGCAACGATGTGTTCTGCCGTATTAACCGTTTCGAAAACGGCGGCTATGCCGGCCATGCCCGAGGCAAAACATTTTGCCTCGGCGCCACCATCGAGAATCGCTGCAAGTCGCTCGACCAGGTCATAGGTCGGGTTCTGATAGCGACTATAGGAATAATCGCCAATAAGCGCATAGTTTTCGTCGCGGGCATAAGTAGTAGAAGTCTGGATGGGCACCGAAATACCACCCGATACCTGATCGATGTAATGACCCGCCTGGGCGATTAGCGATTCCATCGAATAGGGAGTTGAATTTGGCATTGCTTATTGACCTATAAAACTAACGCAAAAAATTACCATTACTACCGATACTTGTCACTATACAGTGCTAGTGGTCTATCATTCTAATCATAATCATTTATCCTGTGCCGATCATTACAGTATGGAAAAAGGTTTAGCAGATGGCGAAATCACCCTTCTCTATCGACGGCTCAAACCGCAAAATCGATCCTTCGCGCAGACGAAATGCAGGGTTAAAAGCCGACGGTTCTCCTGACAATAATGACCGAATTGAAACCGGCCCAACAGTACTTGCGTTTCGTGAATGGGAAGCACCTGGTCTCGAGGTGCCACATTTGCACAGCATGCGTGAATACCGGCTGAAACGCCTCTGCGGGGAACTTCGTAAGTATGATTACGGTGGCATTTTATTATTCGATCCGTTAAATATCCGCTACGCTACCGACTCCACCAATATGCAGCTCTGGACCTCGCATAACCCGGCACGTGCCTGTTTTGTTTCAGCCGCAGGCTACATAGTATTATAGGAATTTCATAGTTGTGAACACCTGTCGGCCCACCTCCCACTAGTCAAAGAGCTACGCACCGGAGCTGGTTTTTTCTATTTTCTCTCGGGTGAGCGCGCCGAGGAACATGCAAACCAGTTTGCACAGGATGTCGATGAAGTAGTACGCGAGCTCACTGAAAAAGGCCATCGACTGCCTGAGAAATATCGGCATCAACGTTATGGAGTGATGATGCACGGGGTCGGGCTATGCGATGAGTAGCCGGCAATTTATTATCCCGAAGAGGTTGAAAACGATGGCTACGATGGCATAGTTGAAACTGGCATGGTGTTCTGTGTCGAGGCCTACATTGGCGCTGTTGGGGGTAAAAATGGAGTCAAACTGGAAGACCAGGTAGTCATTACCAAAAACGGTTTTGAAGAAATGTCGAAATATCCTTTCGAGGATAATTTACTCGACAACCACTGATTAAGCACTGTTATTCAATATCAATTTTTCCGCAGCTCAGGCAAAAACCTGCAAATTATTAATTTATACCTGCAGATATTGCCATCCAGAACGAAAACGCCAACCAGGCTCGATTAACAACTGACCATAATGGCGCGCCTCGGCGTATCACATCTTTATTTCTATGGCATTACCCAGAGCGATCTTAATTTCCGCCAGTGTCGGATAATGGCGTCTATAACCCTCCACCTGTTTAGCACAAATCAAGGATCTGACATCGGGCTGTTCAGCCAATTTTAACCGCATATCTAGCCTAAAAATTACAACTGGAGGGGAATATTCCGATCCGCCTATTGAAGCAACAAAGTTCCCAGGGAAATATTGTTGCTCTTTATATTCGCGCACTTTTATGATTTCAAACTGCCCCGGTGTTACGGTTAGTTTCGGTTCCCCACCGCGATGCACCTTTTGCATTAGCACGCTACAATAAATGCTCCATGGATCAAGATCTCGCTTCGCAGTCACGGTTCCATCCTGGATATAAACGCGTGCTTTTTCGTTTGGTATTTCCAATTGCTGGTTGATTTGTACTATCGAAGCTGAACTGACTGGTGGATTAGATGAATAACGCGATGATGTAACACTGCAACCGCTGATTAATGCAATCCCCGATACAGCTACAACTGCCGTTACAATTAATTTGACTGACTTCATGATATGTCTCCTTGTATCTTACTAGATTTAAGACCGATATAAGGATTACGAGTTTCAGTAATAGGCAAAAAATAGTTATAGTCAGTTAATCTACGGGTGCATCTGCTTTCCAGAAGTTCGGAATTACGGGAAAGCTATTAATGACGTTTCACCACTTTACGATGGTAGAAAGAATACTCTATGATTCGACCTACTTTTTGAAAGATGTAAGACATGAATATGATCGGACCTGGAAATCCACCGCCGTACACAATTATTAATGAAAATGGCAAAGCTAAAGCCTTGCTGGTTGGTGATCATGCCAGCAACGCCATACCCGAAATACTGAATAAACTCGGCCTCGATGATGCTGCGCTAGAGCAGCATATTGCTTATGACATCGGCACCAGTAAATTAATTCATCACCTTTCACAGCATCTCGATTCCACAGCGCTACTGGCAGGCTATTCGCGTCTAGTAGTTGATTTAAACCGCAGCCTTGAGGATGAAAGCTGTATGCCGGAAGTCAGCGACAATACGGTAATTCCAGGTAATCAAAACATGTCGCTTGAGCATCGCAATCAACGGATCCACAGTTTCTACACCCCTTATCGAACAGCAATTGACGCGCTGATCCATGGATTTAAACAAAAGCAGATCGTGCCAGCTTTTATTTCTATCCATAGTTTCACGCCTGAAATGGCAGGTTATTCCCGTCCCTGGCATGCAGGCGTATTGTGGGACAAGGACCCGCGAATCTCGGTGCCGTTAATGGAAAATTTACGCGCCCACCCCGAAGGATTTAACATCGGTGATAACGAGCCCTACTCTGGTAAACACCTGGCCGACTACACTATAGATCATCATGCCGAGGCGGCCGGGTTACCGCATGTTTCAATCGAAGTTCGTCAAGATCTGATTAACAGCGAAGCGGGAGCAGAAATCTGGGCAACTATTCTTGCCGATGCCCTGTTTGACATTCTGGCTGATGCAGGCCTGTATCGCCTTAGGCAATCGATTTAATATGAAGGGCCGAATGAATTCGGCCCTTCATATTATCTACAAAAACATCTCCATGCTACCGATCAGGCAGGGGCCACTTTTTAAATCAAATTTTCAGTTGCCTTTTCGCGTTATGGCGATGCCTGCGAGTATTAATGCCAATGACAACAGCGTTTGTTGATTGATTGCATCGGAGAAATACAATCCACTCCAAATCACCCCAAACAAAGGTACCAGATAGCCTACCTGGGCCATGAATACAGCACCATTGGCACGAATTATGGTAAAGCGAATGGTCACGGCCATAGCTGTAGCAACGATCCCCAGAAAGGCTAACGACACAACCGAGGTAGCACTAACCTGCGCTGGTAACGGGTTTTCCAGCAGGAATGCCAGTGGGACCATATAGAGACTCGCACTCATCATGGTCGCAGCCGCGGTTGATATTGGCGGCAGATGGGTTACGCGTCGCGCAATCACTGTAGAAAGGGCGTAACTGCATCCGGCGACCATCACCGCTATCTGGCCCTTCAGCCCACCCGCACCTGATTCTGCCAAATCCCAGAATACCAGTACCAGCACCCCTACAAAGCCAACGCTAACACCCAGCACTCTGGGCAGATTAATACGCTCATCCACGCTGGTGAAATGAGAAACAACGAGGGCAAAAAATGTCCCCGTCGCCATCAACAATGCGGATTCTGCACTACTGATAAACTGCTGGCCCCAACTGATGAGGAAGAAGGGAATGGCGCTGTTAAGCGCTCCAATTACGAATATATACCGCCAGTGCACGGCCTCCCGGGGAAAACGACTGCGGGTAAGGAAAGAAATCACAATCAATACTGCGGCAGCCAGTAAAACCCGCCAGGCGGCTATACTGATTGGCTGGAAGTCTATCAGCAGGATCGAGACAAAAATAAATGTACTGCCCCAGATGGCCCCTACGAAGAAGAGCCTGCCAGTATCAAACAGGGTGGGACGGCGAATGGCAGGCAGCATGGTATTAGTGTAATTGATTACCGGAAGGCAGGTGCGAAATAAATGAATGCTAGCTTTCGTCTGGCAGCGCTTCGAATACCCCACTTCACAGGCGGCGAACAATAGCCTCGCAGACTGCCGTTAAAGACCATTGAATGGCGGCTAAGCGGGTCCGAGTCGATGGGTAAGAATCGTTATTTTCGTTTGATTTGATGAGTAGTGACTGTATCGACCGGGGCTTTTTTAGCAACCCGCCTTCGGCTGCTACGGGCGATACATTGACTGCGGATTTTATCACCAGGATTAACCCGTTAAATTACAGCGGCCAATGGCTAAATTAAACTGTGATATAGGTTATAACCGCCAATTCCAAAGTGATATAATCGCGCCCTTTATCATTTTCATCGCGGATAAACGACACTATGAGCATACAAATTTCCGATCAGGCGCTGTTCAAAACCCAGGCATATATCAACGGCCAATGGATAGATGCTGACAGCGGCGCTACGCTGGCTGTCACCAACCCCGCTAATGGCGAGGTGATTGCGGAGGTCGCGAAGTGCAGCACAGCCGAAACTCGTCGTGGTATCGAAGCTGCCGAAGCGGCACTCCCTGGCTGGCGCCAGAAAACCGCCAAGGAACGCTGCGCATACCTGCGCAAGTGGTTCAACCTGATGATGGAAGCACAGGAAGACCTGGCGATCATCATGACTGCCGAGCAGGGCAAACCAATGGCTGAATCTCGCGGCGAAATTGCCTATGGGGCGAGTTACATCGAATGGTTTTCAGAAGAGGGCAAGCGTATTTACGGCGACACCATCCCGGAACCTTCTAAAGACAAGCGTATTGTCTGTATTAAACAACCAGTCGGTGTGGTTGCCTGTATCACCCCGTGGAATTTTCCTAACGCAATGCTAACGCGCAAGATTGCGCCAGCCCTGGCCGCCGGTTGTACCGTGGTGTGTAAACCCGCTAATGCCACGCCACTGTCCGCATATGCCTTCGCTGAACTGGCGCACCGGGCTGGCATTCCTGCTGGCGTTATCAATATCGTTTCCGGCGAAACCGCGGCGATTGGTGCCGAAATGACTTCCAACCCGACGGTCAGAAAGTTGACCTTTACCGGCTCCACACCGGTTGGCAAACAACTCATGGCCGAGTGCGCACAAACCGTCAAACGCACCTCGATGGAACTTGGCGGCAACGCACCTTTTATTGTATTCGACGATGCGGATCTCGATGCCGCAGTCACCGGGGCAATGATCAGCAAATACCGCAATGCCGGCCAAACCTGTGTTTGCGCCAACCGGCTCCTGGTGCAGGAAGGTTGCTACGATGCCTTTGCCGAAAAGCTGGCGGTAGAAGTAGACAAGCTTAAATTAGGTGATGGCACGCAAGAGGGTGTAACCGTAGGGCCGCTGATTACCGAAAACGCCGCCGACAACGTGCTGGCATTTGTCGATGATGCGATAAACAAGGGCGCTACCGTGGTGACTGGCGGCAAACGCTCAGCACTCGGAGCTAATTTTATCGAACCTACCATACTCACTAATGTCACCCCTGATATGCGCGTATTTAGCGAAGAGATCTTTGGGCCGGTAGCGCCTCTGTTCAAATTCAACACTGAAGAAGAGGCGATTAAAATGGCCAACGATACCGAGTTCGGTCTCGCCTGCTATTTTTACTCGCGCGATATCGGTCGTATCTGGCGTGTCGCCGAAGCCCTCGAATACGGCATAGTCGGTATTAACGCAGGCATTATCTCAAATGAAATGGCGCCGTTTGGGGGCGTTAAGGAATCGGGCCAGGGCCGCGAAGGTTCGAAATATGGTCTCGACGATTATCTCGAAATTAAATATATGTGTATTGGAGGAATCGACAAATGAGCAAAGCACAATTAAAAGTGGCGCAAACAACAAAGCTTTCTAATCACGAATGGCAGGCACGCAAGAATGACGCCGTTGCCCGTGGTCAGGGCTGTATTGCCCCGGTATTCGTCAAGCGCGCCCTGGGTTCGGAAATCTGGGATGTCGAGGGCAAACGCTACATCGATTTTGGCGCCGGTATTGCAGTTTGTAGTGCTGGGCATAGCCACCCGAAAATCGTTGCCGCAGTCACCGAACAGCTACAAAACTTCAGCCATACCTGCGTGATGGTCACGCCTTATGACAGTTCTGTGCGGCTGGCGGAAAAACTCAACCAGCTGGCACCCGGCCCATCGAAGAAAAAAACGATCTTCGTCACTACCGGTGCAGAAGCAGTGGAAAATACCATCAAGATAGCCCGTGCCCACACCGGCCGACGTGGGGTCATCGCATTCAACGGCGGCTTCCACGGGCGCACCATGCTGGCAATGGGACTCACCGGAAAAATTACACCTTACAAGAATCTGTTCGGCCCCTTCCCGGCTGAACTTTACCATGCCCCATACCCGATCGAGTATCACCGCATCTCAGTTGAAGAATCACTGAAAGCACTCGACAATCTTTTCCAGGTAGATATAGCACCCAGTGATGTGGCCGCGATTATTGTCGAACCTGTACAAGGTGAGGGTGGCTTTTATCCTGCACCGATCGAATTCCTGCAGGCCTTGCGCGCGCTTTGTGACGAACACGGAATCGTGCTGGTTGTGGATGAAATCCAGACCGGTTTTGGACGCACTGGAAAAATGTTTTGCAGCGAGTATGCAGGTATCGAGCCTGACCTGATAACCGTCGCCAAGGGCATGGCGAATGGTTTCCCGATTGCTGCCGTAGTGGGTAAGGCCGAGATCATGGACTCACCATTGCCAGGTGGACTGGGTGGTACTTATGCGGGCTCACCGATTGGCTGCGTCGCTGCGCTAGCGATGATTGAGGTTATCGATGAAGAAAATCTTATCGACTCGGCCAATCGCGTCTCTGATACGTTTACCTCACGCCTCGAATCTTTACAGGCTAAATATCCGCAGGTAATCGGCCACCTGCGTACCAGCCACGGCGCGATGATGGCGATGGAACTGGTGAAGAATGGCGATGCTGAGCAACCCGATGCAGAACTAACCAAAAGCTTGCTCGGCAAGGCCTATGAAAAAGGCCTGGTTTTACTGGCCTGTGGTTCGCGTGGCAACGTAATTCGATTCCTGCCCGCGCTGAATATTAGTGATGCGCTGATTAATGAAGGCATGGATATAATTGCTGAGTGTTTGGCGGAGTTGGTTTAGTCGTATTGGATTAGTTTACCCCCACCCTCTCCCCTTAGGGGCGAGGGCCTCGAGAACTCCCTCCAGATTTCCGAGTACTTCATTATTCCAGAATATGACTACCTGGTATTCCTTCAATTACAGATATTCAGTACGACGTATGTCATAAAATTCCTGCTCGGCATGCTGACCACCATCGACTTCAACTATAAGTTTTAGTTCATAGCATTCAAAATCCACAATGTACTGACCAATAAGATATTGCCTGCGGAATTTCTACCCTTTCAATCGCCGGTTTCGTAGCTGGCTCCTGAAGCGTTTTTCCGCATCAGTTGAGTTTTTCCGAAGTAGCCTGGCTTTGTCTCTGATATCCATATCGATCCCTGGAATTTCCCCGTGAGAGCCGAATACGTAATAAAGCTTATTCGGCGCAATGCCAGTTGATTGGTCTTTCCAAATCTTGCGGAAGTTGTGTTTTATCATTACCGCAAGCCTTTTCAAGCTGTGCCTGGGAAAGCTGCGAAGTCATGCTCAAATCAACATTTTCAAAATGCGTCAAGTAAGTGTAAGCACCCGAAAAGTTAACATTCGTTAGTGTGGCCCCATTAAATCTAGCACGCGATAAATTGGAATATTCAAAATTGACGTCTTTTAATCGGGCATTAGAAAAATTAGCACGCCCCAGCTCGGCCCGTGACCAGTCAACATCTACGAACTCTGCACCTTGAAAATTAGCCCTGGAATACTCGGACTTGGTCATGATGGTATTTGAAAAAATAGCGCCTAGAAAGCTGCTACGATAACCAACTGACTTGGTTAAATCGGCTTGCGAAAAAATACTCCGATTAAGACTGGCACGGGTTAAATCGACCTTAATCAGACTCGCACCAGTAAAATTACTACCATCAAGATTACTCAGACTCAGATTAGCATTATCGAATTTACTTCCTGAAAAATTTTGATTATCGAGCATTTTTTTCATTTTCTTGCACCCGGACCAATCCATTCCAGGGGAACGATTATCATCGCAGTCAGCATAGAGGCTATTTGTAAATACGCTTAATGACAACAATATCAATAGCGACCACCTTACCGCGAAATTATTTTTATTCATGGTTTTTATCTCCCGTACAATACCAATTTGATCCTTTTAAAATTACCTGGCCTAATTTTTTAAAACTACTCGAATTATAAGCTATCCGAAACATCCAGAGGGTTATTAATCGCATAGGCAAGAACCGACTGCTGTTTTCCGCGCAAGCTAATTTGCCGGGAAGGGAATTGACTGAAATCTACACCTGCATTTCGAACCACTTCATCTGCAACCACCAGAACACATTCCAGCTCCTTGGATTTTCCTTCTAATCGCGCCGCCGCATTGATGCAATCACCAATCGCCGAATAATTGGGTGCAGATGG
>CBDUSZ010000118.1:0-10357 GCA_965370015.1 uncultured bacterium
GATACCCAGCCATGTTACATGCACTCGGCGTTGATCAACGAATATATGGCGCTTAAACGTAGTGGGGCTTTTTAAACCGGGTCTTTGAATAGATTTGAGCTGGTGGCCGAACGCCAGCTTGCTACAACTAAAAAATCAAGGCGATCCGCTACATTAAGAAAAGCCCCAAAGCACCCGGCGCCCTGTCTCAGGCGCTACCCAAAACAAAATAGATAATCTATAATCCCGCTGGTGCGGAGGCGGCAATCTAAAGATGAAGCGTAGGGAATTCGTTAAATTATGTGCATCAGCGGTAGCAGGTGTCAGTGCCAGCCCGGAGCTGCTGGGCGAAGGAAAAAGTGAGCCGCGCTTCTATGAACGAGTCGTACTAATCGACCGACAAAGCCACGAACCGGTGCGCGCCTCATCGCTCGAAGTCGGTGAGACTTATCTGTTTCACTACCCGTTTGTATCTACCCCCTGTTTCTTGATCGATCTGGGTAGACCGGTGACCAGCCGTGAAAACCTCAAAACAATAGACGGAGACCGCTATCGCTGGCCAGGCGGTTCGGGACCAAACCGCTCGGTTGTCGCTTTCTCGGCAATATGCGCGCACAAGATGAGCCATCCGGCACGGTCGGTTAGTTTCATTAACTATCGGCATGACACGGCAAGTTACCGTGACCATAATAAAAAAGTCGTACAGGAAGAGGGTGTCATCTACTGTTGTTCGGAAAAAAGTGTCTACGACCCGGCTCGTGGCGGACGGGTACTCGGCGGACCGGCGCCACAACCGCTTGCCACAATCGCGCTCGACTATGTGCAGGCGGAAGATAGTTTTTTCGCGACGGCTACCATCGGCGGTGAGATGTTTGACCGTTACTTCGAGGAATTCGGTCAGCGACTGGTTCTGGATCACGAACGCACAGACATTCAACGCGAATCGAGTGGTAGCACCAAGGTCATGCGAATGCGTGATTTCTGTACCAATCAGGTGCTGTGTTCGGCGGTGTAATCTGGCAGGCCGTTATTTCGACAGCCGACAATTTTTCAAATACAGTTAATGGTGAGTAAAATCGCTATTTATGTATTGCCGTGAATCGTTTAGCCGGGTTCAGGCTTGATTGGAGAGAACCATCCAGCTGGCATATACTAGGCACCCAGCTATTGACCCCCGTCACCCATGATTTCCAGAGGTTTACTGCAAAAAGCCGCGGATAGGGACATTATCCAATCCCATCAGATCGAGCCATTGATGCTTTTTTTACAACAGCAGGCTACTACTCCTGACTCTGATAACCGCGAAGAGCCGCTAAAATTCATACGTAGCTTTGGCGATGTGTTTATTACGCTTGGCGTCGTTTTGCTAGTCATCGCAATCAATATGTTACAGCTTTCAGGTTATTACTATTTTATCCCTGTGGCCGGTTTTATCGTGGTTGCGGAATGGCTGGTGCGGGTTCGCCGTCTGGCCTTACCCGGCATTGCGATCCTGATTTCAATTCTATTTTTTGTCAATAAGGCCATTGATTTTGATCACCAGAATGCGACTATTCTCGGCCTCGGAATCCTGTGCCTGACCAGCCTGCTGTTTTATCTGCGCTATAAAATGCCTTTCAGCCTGTTACCGCTGGCTGCCGGACTGGTAGCCATTGCCATCATCCAGATTGGTGTAGACGTGATAAAACATCCGCTTATTTTTGCGGGTTTTGGCCTGTTAGTGTTCAGCGTAGCGATGTGGTTTGATATTCGTGATACCGCGAGGGAGTCGCACCTCAGTGACAGTGCGTTCTGGTTGCATTTGCTAGCCTCGCCACTGATCGTCCATGGCGCCATGGTCTCCATGTTATTCAGCGATCAGGCATGGATTCAGGCGATGGGAAAGGAAGCCATTATCGTCACCTTTTTTAGCGCGATTCTTTTGCTGGCGTTACTGCTAGACCGTCGCGCGATGCTGATTTCAACACAACTGTATATGATTTATGCACTCACCCAGTTACTCCAGGGCCAACTGAATAGCACTCAGAATATACTCATTTACATTTTAATGGCGCTGGGCCTGTTTGTTATTTTTTTCGGCACCTACTGGTACAAAACCCGCCGCCTGATCTTTGGTTTCCTGTCAGGCAGTGTCGTCAGCCGCTATATCCCGGATCTTAATCTGGTGGATAGTAAACGATGATTAGAACCGGCTTGGGCACACATCCGCTAACCTGTTATGGAATAGATTAATTGCCTTTTACAAAATTACAAAACCGTTCGACTTCTTCCTCACTATTAAAATAATGCACCGAAGCCCGCGCAATGTTCTGTTGCGCGGAAAATTGCTTATCGAGTAGGGCACTGGCTGGCGTAGTGACAGAAATATTAATGTTTTTATCGCGTAAACGTGCAGCCAACGCAAATGAATCTTCGTCCTGCTTGTGGAAGGTTACGATGCCGCATTTATGTTCACCGGGATCATTAACAGTGATGCCATTAATTTGCGTTAACCGGGTGCGTAATTGTTCTGCGAGTGCGACGACCCGGTTCTGGATGTTGTCGAGACCAATATCCAAAGCGTAGCGCACCGCATGGGTGAGCCCGATTTTTCCTGCGACATAGCTTTCCCAGTTTTCGAATCGTTTGGCCCCGGGCGCAAATTCGAATTTATCCTGGTCGATCCAGTTTCCTGCACGCAGGTCAATGAACGGCGGGTCGAGTTTGTCGAGAATGGTTCGGCGCACGTATAGAAATCCGGTGCCGCGTGGGCCACGCAGAAACTTACGCCCAGTGGCGGTTAACAGATCACATTTAATTCGACTCACATCGACCGGCATCTGGCCGACCGCCTGACAGGCGTCGAGCAGATAAAAAATACCATGCCTGTTCGCCACTTCGCCGACTTTTTCAGCCGGGTTAATCAATCCGCTTTGCGTCGGAATATAATTGATGGAAATAAGACGCGTGTCTTCGTTGATCATCGATTCCAGTGCGGCAACGTCGATTTGGCCGTAGGCATCGGATGGAACGACATCGATCTTTAGTCCACGCCGTTGCGCCAGTTGCAGGTAAGCCAGGTAATTCGATGCATATTCACTCGAATGCGTCAGTATCTGGTCACCCGCTTTGAGCGGTAGCGAGTAAAACGCCATATCCCAGGCACGCGTCGCGTTCTCGATATAGGCGATCTCGTCTCGATGGCAGCAAAGCATTTCCGCTATCGCATCGTAGAAATCTGCAAGCGTTGCAGATGCGGCCTCTTCTGCCTCGTAACTGCCGATACGCTGTTCAAGCTGGAGATGCGCGATTAGCGCATCATAAACTGGTTGCGGTGTCAGGGAAGCTCCGGCGTTGTTAAAGTGAAGCAGGTTTTCACAGTTCGGTGTATCGGCTCGCGCGGCAGCTAAATCAATGCTCATTTTTTAACACCAGCAATATTTATAACCAGTAAGTTTAAATCGAATCAATCGGAACCAGTATAAAGCAGCGCCCCCGGTGATCAACCAGATGTTAGACTGCTGACTAAATATTTATAGGCGAGATCCGATATGACTCAGATCGAACGTTTACGCCCTGACCCCATTCCAGCGATTCATCCATTACCCGAATACCTCGCTAGCGGCCAGCGTAAGGCCTGGTATGAAGACACCAGGCAGGTACTCCAGGTGCCGTGGATGGGCGTGGTCACTATGGCTTACAGCCATTATCCGAATTTTTTTGGCGAATTATGGCGCGGTCTGAAACCGCTATGCGAAAGCCGGCCATTCGTTGAGGCATTTCTCGATTTGCGCAAATTCGTCGAAACAGAAACCGCACTATTAAACCCCAAACCGCTGGTAAAGGAGTTAGCCGACCTCGGTTATGCACCACGCGAAATCGATAGTATCCGCGAAATGAACACGGTGTTTTCGCACGGTAACCAACCCTATGTCATCATTGCGGCTATCGCGCGACATTTACTCGAAGTCGGGGATATGCGCGGTGGACCAGACGCCGCTCCGTTTCAGGGGCGTCATGCACCCGAGGTACAGGTGCCTTTTCTGCTGATGGAGGAGCATCACGTCGACGTACCCACGCGCGCGGTCTACGCTGACATCAAGCAGTGTTTAAAATTACCTTTCGTCAATACAGACTACCGCGCCTTCGCGCGCTGGCCGAGTTATTTTGCCCTCGCCTGGAGCGATCTGCGTGAATCGGTGACAACCGCGGCCCACGAAGCGGTTTGTCAGTCCTGTCATGACCGTGTAGCGAGACTCGTCGCAGAGAAACTCCCCAACCCGGGTGGCCTGTCTGCGGCAAAACTGCAAAGTGCCGCCGCAGCAGACGCCAGCCTCGAAGAGGTCATCCAAATGTGCCGCCTGTTCCAGTGGTTACTTCCCGGATTAATTACTAATGTCGCGTTTCTGCGGCACCAGTTGCAAGCAGTTTGAAAGCTTGCCTCTCGCAAGGCCGCCAGGTTAGAAAAAAACGTGATTCAGTCTCACTGGTATCCAGGCAATATCGGTACACAGGTGAGTTGCCCTCTGGGGCAACAACGAATTATTAACCTGGAGTAGTGTTTTTTAGCGTTGAAGCGCCTTATAATATCGGCATAGGAAATATCGACTTATTCTCCCGAATACAGGTTGGTCGACAGGTACCGGTGATTTTTAAATACCCTCTTTTTCCGTATTCGTCTAACGGAAATCTTATTATTGGACAATTATGAAATATATATTCCGTGCAATTCGCTGGCCGTTGGGCCAATTAGTTATTTTTGTTGATTGGGTATCTCGACCTAAAGTACCAGGACACACCCCGGTAAAACAAGCTGAACTGGATGCGACAACATCAAGCCTGAAGCTTTACCATTTCAAGCAATGCCCATTCTGTGTGAAAACACGGCGTACAATTCGCCGCCTCGGGTTGAATATCGAAACCCGTGATGCGCGCAACGATCCGCAGTGGAACACAGAGTTGATTAATCAAGGGGGTAAGTATCAGGTGCCTTGTTTGCGGATTGTGAATGATGATGAATCGGTTGAATGGTTGTACGAGGCAAACAATATCAATCAATACCTTGATCAACGCTTTGGCTGAAAAACTTCTGCCAGACCATGACTTATTCGAAAGCTGGTTAAATCAGAATTTGGCTTTTTGGTCGATTGTTTATTATCCCTGGCGACGAGTGAGCAGTGATATTTAATGAGCTATTTTGATACTGGTATTTATGCTCTGCTGTGGTTGATTTTCGGGGTTGTGCATTCCGCGCTTGCCAGTGCTTCTGCCCAGCGCATTCTACACCCGTTATTTGGACGCTCTTACCGCCTGAGTTACAACTTATTTTCAGCGCTACATATCGGACTCATCCTCGTAGCTGGACAACTATGGTTAGGCTCGAATTCAACCAACTTTATATTGGCAGGCAATTTAGATACTCTAATTCTTGCCAGCAGATGGGTAGGGGTTGGCATCATTTTGGCTGCACTCACGCAATACGATCTGGGTCGTTTCGGAGGTTTAACCCAACTTCGACAGGACAGACATTCATCGGATGATGAGGAACCTCTTCATCTAACCGGCATGCACCGTTATGTTCGTCACCCGCTATACCTGGGTGGCTATTTATATCTATGGGGCGGCGCTGTAGACGAATTTGGTTTGCAGACGGCAATCTGGGGCAGTCTCTACCTGTTCATCGGAACCTGGTTCGAAGAGCGTAAGCTGATATCTTTGTATGGCCGCCACTATGTGGAATATCGTCAAAAAGTGCCGGCAATTTTGCCGATACGAGGGCGTGCGATTTAATTTCGGGGGCAGGTCTAACATTCCAACATTAATTATTTCTATCTTCAATATTCCCTGATGACCCGACTAACTGTCATATAATGTACTACAAAATACTCGGCAATTTCTCGCATCATCGAAGCAGCTGAATAATAGGCATTCGACGTCGCTTTATTTCGGTTTTGATAGGAGTCTGGTCATGGGAAAAAGTATAACGACGTTATGTTGGAATGTTAGAACCCGTTGCGTTAATGACCCCGTTGCGATTACAAATCAATGAAAGGAAACCTAATGCTAACTAAACCAGCCGATCAGTCCGAAATTAAATGGCAACAGTTACTTAAATCGGGTAATAGAATTTTTATTGGCTCAAATGCCGCGGTACCTAATGCCTTAATTCAAAACCTCATCGATAAAAGCGACAACCTTCACGATATAGAAGTGGTACATATATTAACCCTTTCGGATAACGTCTGGGTTGAGCCCCAACACAAAGATCTATTTAAAGTAAATACCCTGTTTATTGGCGGTAAAAATGTACGCGAGGCAATCGCCGAGGGACGTGCGGATTATACGCCGTGCTTTTTATCCGAGGTGCCAAAGTTATTTGAGGAAAATATTTTACCGTTAGACGCTGCGCTGGTAATGGTGAGCCCGCCAGATGAATACGGTTATTGCTCACTAGGTGTGAGTGTAGATGTAGTATCGGCCGCGGTGAAGCACGCTAAATATGTGATTGCACAAATAAACCCCAAGATGCCGCGTACCAATGGACATTCTTTTGTTCACGTTAATCAAATCGATGCCTGGATGGAGCAGGAGCAGGCATTGCCCGAGTTGGCGTCACCAACACTCGATCGGGTTACCGAGCAAATTGGTCAATATGTGGCGATGTTAGTAGATAACGGCGATACCCTGCAGTTAGGTATCGGCAAAATCCCCGACGCGGTATTGCGCTATCTCGGCAATCATAAAGACCTGGGAATCCATAGTGAAATGATATCTGACGGCATTATCGATTTGATGGTTAAGGGAGTGATCAATAATCGCAGGAAAACTTTTCATATAGGTAAAACGATCACCACGTTTTGTATGGGGACACAGAAGTTATATGACTTTGTCGATGGTAACCCGCATGTTGAGTTTTATCCCTCGCAGCATGTTAACTCACCGGTCAATATTTCGCGTAATGACAATATGGTGTCAATAAACAGTGCGATCGAAGTGGATCTGTCTGGGCAGGTGGTATCGGATTCTATCGGTTATCAGTTTTTTAGCGGTATAGGCGGTCAGGTTGACTTCATTCGCGGGGCTTCGCTAAGCAAAGGCGGTAAGCCAATCATTGCTTTAGCGTCAACCACAAAAGATGGAACGATTTCCAAAATTGTTTCCCATTTAACCGAAGGGGCTGGCGTTGTCACCTCCAGGGGACATGTTCATTATGTGGTTACTGAATACGGTATCGCCAACCTTCGGGGGAAAACTATTCGGGAACGAGCTCTCGAATTGATTAGAGTCGCACATCCCAAATTCAGAGATCAGTTGTTAATTAATGTACGCAAACATTACTGGGTACCCGAGTATCAGGAAAATACGCCAACCTCTGTCCCCGAACTTGGTAGCGTTGAATTTAAAAAGTTTATGTTTGGTGATACTGAGTATCTACTCAGACCCCTGGGCCCCGCCGATGAACGAAAGTTGCAGGAATTTTTTTACTCGCATAACAAGGAAACCCTGTTGCTACGGTATAACCACCATATTACCCAGATGAGCAGGGAAAAATCCTGTAGTCTTGTCAGTGTTGATCAGCATAGAGATCTGGCGCTTTGTTTTACCCAGCAAGATCATTCTGGAAATGCCATCCAGGCTGTTGGTCGCTATTATTTTATCGAAGCGGATAATAGCTGCGAAGCGGCCTTTGTGATAAAGGAAAGTAAGCGCGGCAAGGGAATGGCAAAAACGTTACTTGCGGAAATGATAAAAATTGCCCGAATACGTAAGCTGAATAAAATGTTTGCCATTATTCGCAGTGATAACAAAGCAATGATAAAGGTGTTCAAAAATAATGGTTTTAAGCGTAAACCCAGCGAAGATTTTCAGGAAGTGGAGCTGGAACTGATGTTAAATGAAATCAAAACTACTAAACAATAAATAGACAAAATGTCAGTTGGAATTATAAGTCATAATCTGTGCGCGTCTCACGACATGGGAAAACAACATCCCGAGTCTGCGGCGCGGCTGTCTGCTATCCAGGATCAGCTGATCAGATCCGGACTGGATTTTGCCGTTAAACAATATGAAGCAAAGCCAGTTGCTCGCGAACTCTTGTGTTTAGTGCACGACCCTGGATATATCGATTACGTTTTTGCGCATTCACCGGGTGAGGGTTTCTTCGATCTTGATGTTGATGCTTTAATGAATCCACATACTCTGGCGGCGGCACTGCATGCTGCCGGCGCAGCGGTTCAGGCTGTGGATCTGGTTATGAGTGAAGAGCTGACAGCCGCATTTTGTGCGATCCGTCCACCGGGTCACCATGCGACAAGAAATAGGGCAATGGGGTTTTGTTTTTTTAATAATATCGCGATAGCCGCAGCCTATGCGAGAGAACATTACCATCTACAGAGGGTCGCAATTTTAGATTTTGACGTACACCATGGCAATGGCACCGAAGACATTTTTGCCGGACAAGCTGAAGTGCTTTTTTGTTCAACATTTCAACATCCGTTTTACCCCTATTCTGGCACCGGGGAAACACCCCCAAATATTATTAATACACCACTGGATTCGACAGCCAGTAGTGAAGAGTTCCGTCAGGCGGTGACGCATAACTGGTTGCCGGCACTGGATAAATTTAAACCCGAGATGTTATTTATTTCTGCCGGGTTTGACGCGCATGCCGAAGATGAAATGTCGCAAGTTCGTCTTTATGAATCCGACTATCGCTGGGTGACCGATGAACTGAGGACGATTGCACAACAACATTGTAACGGGCGTATCGTTTCTGTGTTAGAAGGTGGTTATAATTTAAGTGCCCTGGGCCGTAGCGTGGTTGCCCACATCAATGGTTTGATAGGTAATTAAAATTTCGATTTCTGGGGTTCCTGGCTGAGGTCTGCTCATGAAATCCGCAGTAATAAGGGCCCGAATTGGCATTGTTATAAATTAAATTGCCTATATATAGGTTGATATAATGGATTTCAAAAAAACACAGTTCTCAATTGGGCAGGTGGTGCGCCACCGCGTCTTCCCCTTCCGCGGCGTTATCGTCGATGTTGATCCGGAATTCAACAATACCGAGGAATGGTGGCAGTCGATTCCCGAGGAAGTCCGACCGCACAAAGACCAGCCTTACTATCACTTGCTGGCTGAGGACGAAAACACGGCTTACGTTGCGTACGTATCAGAGCAAAATTTGCTCATCGATGATTCGGGTATGCCCGTCAATCACCCACAGGTGGCACAGGTGTTTGGCGAGTTTTTGGGTGGCAGCTATGCCATTCCATCCAGCTATCGACATTGAGATAGCGCAGGCACGAATTTACCCAGGGAGTCAGGATCAATTCCGACCAAAATAGCGGAAGCCGGAATAAAGCTACTCCGGCGTAAGTCGATTTTAGGCTTTCTCTATCCCTACATATCAGCCATGCTGGCTGCTTCCCATCTGGCGCGTTGCAATAACCATTTATCCTGTCTGATAAGTTCTAGCTCGAATTTGTAAATTTTCGCTCTCAAGCCGGAGAGTACGCTGGCGTCGGAAATCACGCTGCCTGCCATCGCAACATGCAGTGTTACCAGCGCCTCGTTTTCGGCAACAAATTCGATGCTATCGATTTTTGTGAACAGATAGATATTCTTATGTCTGAAAAAATAGAGGCGCGCCAGTTTGGTTATTTGTGCTTTGTTTAAGTTTTTATGATCAAGGTAGCGCTCATCAATTAATGCCGCGAGATCACTGCTGCTGCGGTTTTCGGCTGCCTTTACACCCGCTACGATGTATTGTTTTATTTCATCCTCCCTGGATATCGCCGAACCCGAGCAGGCCTGAAGTAAAAAAGCCAGGCACAAGATGCCAATTGCAGAGGCTTTCCTGGTCATTTTGATATCTCCATTTCCGCTCCAACAGCTCGTAGCTTAAATGTTATGATTAAGGTGAGCCAGTTTATAAGAACACAATGACCTGTAATACCATTAAACAGAACCAACGTAACTGCCAGTTAAGCGACGGTGACCAGGTGTGGCTGTTTGGATATGGGTCTCTGATCTTTAAGGTAGATTTTCCATATGTGGAATCCAGGCCAGCCAGTATCCGTGGCTGGAGCCGACGTTTCTGGCAGGGTTCTCATGATCATCGCGGCACTGAAAAAAATCCCGGTCGTGTCGCCACCCTGATAGAGGAGCCGGACGCAGTTTGTGGTGGTGTTGCTTTTCTGGTCGAAGCATCGGTTTTCGAGCAGCTCGATGTGCGCGAAAAAAATGGCTATCTTCGCTTTACCGCAGAAATGACCTTTACTGACGGAACCCTGGACGAGGGCCTGGTTTATATCGCAACCCGGGATAATGAAGCCTGGTTGGGAGAAGCCAGTGAGTACGATATAGCCCGGCAAATTTGTTGCGCGCAAGGGCCGAG
>CBDUSZ010000119.1:0-10264 GCA_965370015.1 uncultured bacterium
TCTAATGATGCCAGCTGATCCCGACTTGCTCCCTGTTGACCGGTTAGTGACTGAATTTTACTTTGCAGGTTTTGGGTTTCCTGTTCGAGCGTGCTTTCTAAACCTGCTTTTTCGATAGTCTCCTGCTTTAACTGTTGTTCTAATGAAGCCAGTTGACGCTGGCTTTGTCCTTGCTGGCTTTTTAATTTTTCAATTTTACCTTCAAGGCTTTGAGTCTCTTGCGAGAGGGTACTCGTCAGTTGCTTATTTTCAGCCGCCTTTGATTCTAACTGCTGTTCCAGTGCAGCCAACTGGGCTTCGCTTTCGCCGCGCTGACCGATTAGCTCCTGAATTTTACCTCCGAGGCTCTGAGTTTCTTCGACGAGGGCGGATTTTAAGGCTGCCTTTTCGGCAGATTCCAATTCCAGCTTTTGTTCTAATGTTGCCAGATCATCGCTCTTTTGCTCCACCTCCTTTACCAGATTTTCTTTTTGTCGCTGCTCCGAGATGATTTTTTTAGCCGCCTCTGCCTTCGCAACAGCGTTGGCGTCGATCATCGCTACAATCATTTGTTGATATCGATTTAATGCTGACTCGCGTAATTGTTGCTCATTAAACTCTTTCGCGAGCCGATTTTTGTTCTCATTTGCCGCGGTTTCTAAAAGATATATTTGATCCAGAATTTCGTCATATACCCGTTTTTCCTGAAGGTTTGACTTTTCTTCCAGGTATTGCGATTTTACTGACTGGATTATTTTCAGTTCCTGTTTAATATCCTCCATCTCCACATGGTTTGCGACAGATATCATTCCAGTGCGAAGACTGGCTACCATGTACATGAGCAAAAAGATAAACGCAAGCACCATGAACAAATCGCTATACGATGCCCACTGGGCTCCGCCGGGGGGTTTTTTAATTCGAATTGCGTCGTAATCGAAGCTCACATCTAATCCTTAGATCTTATAAAAGTTAGTCCTAAACCTGAAAAATGCTGCATCGTTCAATAACAAATTAGGTAATCGGAGAGGCACTAAAAATAAGCTAGTTGATGGAATAAGTGTAGCGAAATATGTGGATTAATTAATGGAACTAATTAACTCTAACTATGCTGAGTAAATGTCTGAGACATATCAAATTTTCCTGCACCATAAAACTGATAATTTTACCTGCATGAAGGCCCTCCGGAGCCACGGTTCGACGGCCTTATTAGCAAATTCATAGACGGTGGAAAGTGACATCTACTGAACGCTCCAGGGTTATCGCCAGACTTGCTAACTATCGATTATATATAAAAACACAGGGCATCGAAACCGGCTTGCAAATAATGGCGCATACAGACTAAGCGAAGTTGAGCCTCAATGTTGTAATTTGATCTGGTCACCCCATGGGGTTCCTGCTGATTTCATCGATCGTTTTTCGGGCGATATATTGATCTATATCAACATACCTCTGGCATCCGCGCATAATATTCAAATTAGACGTGCAACTGGATGGGTAGCCATGATCTGTATGCTTGTTATGTGCTGTCTAGATTGCTCGTCTGATTGATTGTTCAACGTATCAACAGGAGAGTTATTATGAATATGTCTGTATGGAATCCATTCCATGAAATGGAAAATATGCTTGAACGTTACACCCACGCAACAGGACGTGGTCTCCCCAGCAACGACAGCGCTGAACTAAATTTTGCCGAATGGTCACCGACTGTCGATATCGAGGAGAGTGACACTCTTTACCTGATCCGCGCCGACGTACCAGGGGTGGATAAGAAGGATATAGAGGTACACCTGGAAAATGGCGTACTAAGCATTACCGGAGAGAAACACACCGAGAAAGAAACCGGTAAAGGCACCAGGCGCCATCGTACCGAGCGTTTCAGTGGTAGTTTTGCCAGACGTTTCACCCTGCCTACAGCAGTCAAGGCAGATGAAGTAGATGCCACCTACAAGGATGGTGTTTTGTCTCTGATGATTCCGAAAGCTGAAGAGGCCAAGCCTAAAGCAATTGATATCAAGGTGCATTAAACCACAGTTCTCGCGCTGGCCGGGTGTGGTCGGCGCGGGAACTCGATCACCTATGCATGCAAAATTGGCCTCGAACAAATTTATACACCGCGTGATAGTTCCGTGCGAGGCCAGGTCTGCTCAGGAGGCGAACCTATAGCCATGGCTTCAGCGGAATTAATAATGCCAATTGCCATGCCGAACCAGGCAATATCGGACGAGCTAATCTGTGCGCTTCAAAACCCACTTGTTTTCGATCACCCTGTCAAACATTTTTCCGTAATCGAGACTCATATCTCCTGGGTAATCTTGACAGGTATATTTGCTTATAAAATCAAAAAACCAGTAAATCTCGGTTTTGTAGATTTCTCCACACTGGAAAAACGACACTATTTTTGTACCGAGGAATTACGTCTGAACCAGCGTTTCGCAGCAGATATATATCTTGATGTCGTCACCATCAGAGGCAGCCATTCACAGCCTTCTCTGAGCGGGGATGGCGAAGCCATTGAATACGCGGTCAAAATGCGTGAGTTTTCACAACAGGATTTGCTTAATTATCATGCCTACAAACACCAGTTGAAACCAGACCAAATAGAGTCACTCGCTGATATGGTGGCTAACCTCCATCGAGTCGCGCAACCATCTGAATCGGACAGCTTATTCGGGTCGGTAGGAACTATAACGGAGTGGACCCGGGAGAACTTTGAAAAAATTGCAGCCGAAGTACCAGAAGAAATACTACCGGAGTATTTTGAAAGTCTGAAAAAATGGTGCCTTTGGTCTAGCAATATGCGGCTGTCAAACATGATCAAAAGGCAGGCAGGGGGGTTTGTACGTGAGTGTCACGGTGATCTGCACCTTGGTAACATCGCGTCTATTGATGGTCGGATCACGGCTTTCGACTGTATAGAATTCAATCCGTCCCTGCGTTGGATAGATACCACCAGTGAGATTGCCTTTGTCGCCATGGATCTTTGTGCGCATGGCTACCCTGAATACGCATGGCAATTTGTTAATCACTACCTCCAGGATAGCGGCGACTATGCGGCTATCGCATTACTACGCTATTACTTTGTTTATCGGGCGATGGTTCGTGCCAAGGTTGAAGCGTTACGCGTGAAACAGGAAAGTCTTGCAACAAATCACGGCTGCTACCGCTATCAGGCAACCCGGCGCTACATGGATCTGGCTCATATCTGGATTCACAATCAACGTCCAGCCATTATCATCATGCACGGGCTCTCCGGATCGGGCAAATCGACCCTGGCCAGACAACTTAGCGGTATTCTTGGGGCCATCCAGCTTCGCTCAGACGTCGAGCGCAAACGAATCTTCGGGCTCGACCCCGAACAGGACTCTGGATCCTCGCCAGAACAAAACATATACACGAAAGATGCGACGAATCGAACCTATGATCACCTGAAAGGCCTGGCAGACGAAATCATCCTTGCTGATTTTACCGTGATCATCGATGCGAGCTTCCTGAAAATGAGACATCGAGAGCAGTTTAGACTATTGGCATTAAGGCGCGGAGTACCTTTTATAGTGCTTAGCTGTGACGCCAGTACCGATGTTTTGCGTGATCGCATCTTGCAGCGCATGGAAAGCCAGCAAGATCCATCCGAAGCTAACCTTGCTGTGTTGCAAAACCAAATAGAAACACAAGAGGAAATCACGCCGAAGGAACGGCAGCTGGTAAAAATAATCACCAGCACTGAGCCGATTCTAAACCCGCATCAATTGCATATGTTAATACAACATATCAAGTCACCAGAGCTGGTTTAGGAGGCTGTCAGACTTAACGCGATGCTGCCAATCTCTCCCCACAGTCTGATTCAAGCTGGTTTTGACAAAAGTCAAGGAAAGCAGATAAGCAGAGTAATATTGTTACCATCGCATACAAGTTTAACTAGTTAATTTTTATTAATAATCGATTCATTTTTATCAGTCAGGAGCGCAATTCGATGAGTGTGAAACAAAAAACAAGACAGAGCATGTTCTTGCTTGCCGCGTGTATAGGGCTGGTCTCGACCTCGGGACTTGCTATTGCCGCAAAGAAAAAATTTGAACCTCTGAACGAGGCTGAATTTGAGCAGGCTAAAAGCATGTACTTTCAACGCTGTGCCGGGTGTCACGGGGTATTACGCAAAGGTGCCACGGGTAAAAGCCTGGTACCACAACCGAATAAGGCAAAAAAATCCAAAGGTACCCTCAAATTGGGAACCAAACGACTTGCTAAAATCATCAAGCTGGGCACCGAAGGTGGTATGAATAACTTCGATGATATTTTCTCCACCGAGGAAATTGATCTGCTGGCCCGATATATCCAGATGGAACCACCTGTTCCACCTGAAATGTCACTAGCCCTGATGAAAGAGCGTCACAAGGTATATATCGAACCGAAAGATTACCCAACCAAACCGCTGCATGGGCGTAACTGGGAGAATTTCTTCGTAGTTATCGAACGTGATGCAGGTAAGATCGCCATCATCGACGGAGACAAACATGAAATTGTTGACCATATCGATACTGGTTATGCGGTACACGTGGTCAAGGCAACAGAACACCATAATAAGGAAAAGCCCGTTAATGGTGTTGCAGGTCGCTTCTGGTACAGCCAGGGTCGTGACGGCAAGATGACCAAAATCGATCTGTGGCAAGAGCCAGGTAAAATGCTGGTAGCTGAAACACAGATGGCCTACGATGCGCGCGATGTAGCAGTTTCCGGTGATGGTAAATACGTCATCGGTGGTGCTTACTGGCCGCCTCACTTCGTTATTCTGGATGCGATCACCATGGAACCGCTGAAAGTGGTTTCAACCCGGGGCATCAGTGTTGATGGTGAATATGTGAACGAGGCACGTGTTGCGGCTATCTACACCACACCTAGCCAGCCTACATTCTGGGTTGCGGTGAAAGAACTAGGTCAGATGTGGCAGGTTAATTACTCCGATCTCGATAACCTGAATATCAAGCAGGTGAACTCTGCCAGATTTCTACATGATGGCTTCTTTGATCCTACCGGGCGCTATTTCCAGATAGCCGCCAATGCCTCTAATAAAATGGTCATTGTCGATTCCGAGACCGGAAAATTAACCGCCATGATAGATGTCGACAAGCTACCACATCCGGGTCCTGGCGCAAACTGGATCGACCCCAAGTGTGGGCCAGTTGGAGGTACTACCCACCTCGGTGTTGGCAAGGTTACAGTCTGGGGCAATGATCCTAAAGGTCACAAGGATGCAGCCTGGAAAATCTGCTACGAAGTCGATACCGATGGACCCGGTGTATTTATCCGCACCCATCCAAATTCTGACTACGTATGGGCGGACCAGACCAAACACCCCGAGCCAGAAATTCAGCAGAGTGTCCAGGTCATTGACAAGAAAAGCCGAAAAGTCATCAAAACAATTCGGGTAACCGAAGAAGAAGGCAAAGCTGCAGTGCACATGGAGTTTAACAAAGATGGTACCGAGGTTTGGGTCTCAGTATGGAACCGTAAGGACGCTTCAAACCCAACCGGTGAAATCGTAATCTACGATGCCAAGACGCTGAAAGAGATCAAACGTATTAAAGGTTTGACCACGCCAACCGGCAAGTTCAATGTGTATAACCGTACCAACCATGTAACTTGAGGCAATAAAAGAGTTACAGGGCAATCATATCAGGGCGGGCATGTTTAATTACGTGTCCGCCTTTTTTTAAAAGAATCAGGTATTTCTCAAGCGGCTTGTCGTCAGGACCCTTGCGCAATATTCTGTAAAAATTCTAAGGTGACATTAATCATGGTTGACAGTTCTCGAAAATTTGGCCTGTTTTCACGCAAGGTTCTGTGGGGTACCTCACTCGGTGCTGCATTATTCTTCATGATCGTCGGGGTTATTTTCTGGGGTGGCTTTAATACTGCGATGGAAGCGACTAACACACTGGAATTTTGCACCTCCTGCCACGAAATGGAGGAGAATGTTTACCAGGAATACAAAAAGACAGTTCATTTCACCAACCGTAGCGGCGTGCGCGCCACCTGTTCAGACTGCCATGTACCCGACCCCTGGGTGCACAAAATGGTACGCAAGGTGCAGGCCAGTAACGAAATATTGCATAAACTACTGGGAACAGTAGATACGCCGGAAAAATTCGACAAAAAGCGACTTGAACTGGCAAGACATGTTTGGACAGCGATGAAGACCACTGATTCGCGTGAATGCCGAAACTGCCATGATTTTGCCTCGATGAAACCTGAAGATCAGAAAAAACGTTCACGTAAACAACACATTAACGGTATGCAAGCCGGTAATACCTGTATCGATTGTCACAAAGGGATTGCGCATAAAAAAGTTCACGATCAGTTAAGCGACGAAGAATTGACCGCAATGGAAAAACCGAATCCTGAAAATAAACGACCAATACCAGCGCTTTGGCAAGCCTATATTGATGGGCTGACTAGTGGAGATGAATCTATTGCCGAGTCTGCAGAAGAGTCCTCCGAAACGATATCGGAGTCGTCTGTAGAATCCGTTGTAACCGAAACTACGGCAGTTGTTACATCAACTACTTCTGATCCCGGTAGTGCGGCAAGTATCGACTGGTCAGGTATCGAGCCGAGGGAAATCACCTTGTTCTTCCCCGGCCAAACTTCCATGGAATGGGTGCTTAAGGGCAGCGATCACGGTGGCAAACGTGCGGTTGTTACCGGCGACCGTTGTTTTGAGTGTCACGAGGTTGAGGAAGTCGATATCGGCGATATTATCGTCACCGGTGAAAAAGCAGAACTCACACCCATTCCCGGTAAGCGCGGCAGCATCCTGGTGAATGTTCAGGCCGCACACGATGCCGAAAACCTGTATCTACGTTTCCAGTGGGACGATGGCGAGCACGCTCCCGTACCGTTCGTCGATGGTGGCAAGATGGATCCAGACAACCCGATGAAACTGGCAATCATGTTGGCTACGGATGACGAAGACGATCCGAAGGTAGAATACGCAGAACGCTCTGGGTGTTGGCAAACTTGCCATCACGATGCTAACTACATGCCTCACCAGCCAGATAATGCAATTCTGGCTAGTAGCCCGCTGGCCGAGAGGCTTGACCTGAGCAATGGCTTCACCAAATACCTCAAGGAGAGCCGAAGCGCAATTGAAATTGAAGGCAAGGACGGTAAGAAACGCGGTGGTTGGGACAAACTTAAAAGTGAAGCCGAAATTCAGGCACTTTTAGAGAAAGGTTCATTTATGGATTTGCTGCGCTACAAGTCTGGCAGCGATGAATCTGACGATGGCTACATACTCGCCGAACGCGTCATGACTGGTGGACAGGGCGTGGATTTTACCGGTAGTCTGGACCATGGTGTCTGGACCGTCGAAATGACGCGCAAGCTGACCTCGGACAAACCTGGTGACATTAGTATGAGTACCGATCAATGGTACAATTTTGGTTTCGCGATTCACGACGACTATAGTAGTAGCCGATTCCACCATGTCTCACTGGGATTAAAACTCGGTTTTGACGATGAAGATGCAGAGATTAATGCGATAGGAAAGTAGGTTACAATCTGCCTTACCAGGTCAAGGGGGTAACTAGATGAATCATCGATCAATATTATTGGTTTTTATACTCGCGGTTTTCATTCACAATGTATTTGCCGGTGAAGATAGTGATCTAATTGTTGTTATCAAGGGTTTCAAATTCATACCGCAGGAAATAACGATCAAAAAAGGGCAAATTTTGCGTTGGGAGAATCGTGAAAAACGTCAGTATCACAGCGTCTGGTTTGAATTGCTGGATGAGGAAGAACCAGAAGATTACTTATTTCCCGAGGATTTCTACGAACGTGAATTCGCCCAGGTGGGCTCTTTCCCCTATCGTTGCGGCCCGCATCCCGAGATGACTGGCATAGTACTTGTAACTGATTAACCCATAGTAGATACCATGAAGAAGTTATTCGCGCTTAATTCTGTTTTATCGAAAACAGTTATATTTAGCCTTGCATGCGCATTTGCGCCTGCATCTATTGCCGAAGATGTTGTAAAAAACTATAACACCCATTGTGCTGAATGCCATAACCCGCAACGCCTGGGAGGCATGGGACCCGCGCTGCTTCCCGGTAACCTGAAGCGTCTACGTAAAAATTCAGCTGTCGACGTTATTACCAATGGTCGTACAGCAACGCAGATGCCGGCTTTTGTCGAAAAGTTGTCAAAAAAAGAGATAAAAGCACTGGCGGAATATATTTACTCCCCAGTTAAAACACCGCCTGTCTGGGGTCTGCCCGAAATTAGAGCTAGCCAAATTATCCATAATAAAGAAAGTGACCTGTCCGATAAGCCTGTTTTTGATGTCGACGACTTGCTCAACTTGTTCCTCGTGGTGGAGCTCGGTGACCACCATGTGACTCTACTCGATGGTGATCGAATGGAACCGATACACCGTTTCAAATCACGTTTCGCGCTACATGGTGGCCCCAAATATTCATCCTCTGGGCGCTTTGTTTATTTCGCCTCTCGCGATGGCTGGATCAGTAAATACGATATTTACAATCTCAAACTAGTCGCCGAAATTCGGGCTGGCATCAATACCAGAAACCTGGCAGTGTCGGCTGACGATCGTTACGTGATGGTGGCGAATTATTTGCCACATTCATTGGTATTACTGGATGCCTCCGATCTAAAGCCGATCAAATTATATGATGTAAAAGACGACAGGGGAAATACCTCCCGGGTCAGTGCGGTATATACCGCCCCACCCCGAGACAGCTTTATCGCCGCACTCAAAGATATCCCAGAAGTGTGGCAGATATCCTACGCTGATGAACCACCCGTGGGTTTTAGTGGCTGGGTACACGACTACAACCCAGTCTCTGGTGATAGTGTAGAGTCAGAGCCATTTCCGCTTCGTCGAATCAAAGTTGACGATTACCTTGATGACTTCTTCTTCGACCAGGAGTATGTAACTATCATCGGTGCCTCGCGTGAGGGTAAGGCGCAAGTCATCGACCTGGACGTACGCAGGGTCATAGTCAACGACCTCGAACTACCAGGTATGCCGCACCTGGGTTCCGGCATAACCTGGGAATACCAGGGTCGAACAGTGCTGGCTACGCCAAATCTGAAGAAAGGCAATGTCAGTGTGATCGATATGGAAACGTGGAAGGTGATCAAACAAATCGAAACCCTGGGCCCCGGCTTCTTCATGCGTAGCCACGAGAATACGCCTTATGCCTGGGTTGATGTGTTTTTCGGTCCCAATAAGGACGCCATACACGTGATTGATAAAGCTACCCTCGAAATCGTCAAAACCCTGCGCCCCGAACCGGGGAAAACTGCGGCCCATGTTGAATTCACCCGCGATGGCAAATACGCCCTGGTCAGTATCTGGGATACGGATGGCGCGGTGATTGTCTACGATGCCACATCTCTTGAGGAACTAAAGCGAATTCCGATGAACAAACCTTCAGGCAAGTACAACGTGTACAATAAGATCACTCGCTCAGAAGGTACTAGCCATTAACTCGATACAACTTCAATGCCTGACATAACGCTCGATGAAATAATACCCTACCTGCCCCATTTTCAGGCAATACTTAATACAGGTGCGGCTTTACTATTGGGGGCGGGTTTTTACTTTATTCGCCATGAAAATCGCAGACTGCATCGACTGTGCATGTTAGTTGCCCTGGCAGTCTCCAGCGTATTCATGATTTCCTACCTGACTTATCACGCCAGCGTTGGTTACCTGCCGTTTGAGGGACAGGGGATCATCCGTCCATTTTATTTCACGCTGTTAGCTTCGCATGTAATTCTTGCGGCTGTTATTGTGCCGTTGGTGTTGTTAACGGTATTTTTCGCCATCACCGGTAACTTCAACAAGCATCCTCGAATTGCGCGATGGACTCTACCGATGTGGTTTTATGTCTCGGTCACCGGGGTGTTGATTTACATCCTCGGTTTCCATATCTATACGCCTGAGGTCTATTGATGGAGTTTGTTTATTACACTATTGCGGCACTACTACTATACGTTTTTTCCGACTGGTTACTCGTCAAAATGGAGACATTCCACGGTGATCGTTTTAAATATCGCTCGGTGGTGTTCTTCGCGATTATTCTAATACTTGCGGTGTCTTCGTTCAAACTGATCGAAATAATAACCACCCGCTAATCTCACCAGATTTGGCAATGCCAGGATAGATTGTTTAGCCCCCAGAACGCGATCGGTGATGACTTGATCAGTTAATTATTAGTACTCTCTGGCCCGGTTATGCGGGCTATCAAAGTCCAGAAG
>CBDUSZ010000120.1:0-10203 GCA_965370015.1 uncultured bacterium
GTTTAAAAATCGAGTGTCTGCTGGTGTGAAGGGAGTCCAGCGCTATGAAACTAACCTAAAAATAATAGGCTGCATATAACAGCACCCCTTGGTAACTATCGACAATGCCTCCGGACCAGTCGCTGTCTTTTGCCTCTAAATCTATACTGGACCTTACGAGACCTGCGCCAATCGCAATCTTGTTATCAAATTTGTATTCGAGGTCGAGCTCGTAATTAAGCAATGTGCCTTTAAATGCGTCGTCAATCTCGATAAAAAACGTTTCCGAAATATAATTAACCGACCAGTTTGAATTAATCCTATAGCCCATACGCAGTCCAAACATCGGCAATGGTGCACTAGCACCGCTCACTGAGGCCCTGCTACCATCATCTATTGAAAATTTTAAATCATAGTCAGTGACATTAAGACCGGCTGTGAAACTTAATTCAACGCTGGGGGAATGGTAAAATGAATAGGCGTAACCCAGCTTAAGCAGGTTATATTTGATTTCCGATATAACTGTCTCATTCACAAGGTAATTCTCGTCACCTATGCTGAGGTCTGCAGTTATTGTCTTACTGCCGTTCCTGTCGATAGCAAAGCTTGAGAAATCAATTCGATGCCGATCATTGAATCGATAGTAACCGTCGATTCTGGGTATTGTAACGCTATCCTCACCACCTAAATCTTCATCGAAACTAATAATTGTTCCGGTGCCTGCAGAGGATAACACCGTAATATCCGTGCTTGCCTGATTGACGCTGTAGGAACTCAGTCGAATCATAGTTTTATCTGGAAATGCCACATTATTTGTCGCTTCAGCGGCGATAGTACTACCCGCCAAAATACCGGATATCAGCGCAATAACTAACATGGGAAAGGCCAGGCGTAATTTCAGGCATTTAATGATATTCATTTCTAACCCCGACGATTGAGGAGTAGAATATAACTCATTGGCATTGTTAGTTAAACTGTTCGTCGAACCAGTCTGATATAAAAATAAATATCCATCCATGCGACATCAATCGGCCCTCACCGGTTCACTATTAGTAACCATACAGCTGCTTTCAGCCAGCCCGTGCTTTGCCGATTTGATCGTTCGTGAGCTGGGTCGCGAAAATGGTGAACCTGAACCTTATATGTTTCCCTACGGCTTTGCCTCCGAAGCTATGGGTAATGTGGTTGGCGTTGCCGGTGGGATTAGCGGTTTACCCCAGGAGCAAAACAGTTTTATGGCAACCGCTCTCTTGAGCGATGAAGGCGCGGAAGCACTTTATGCCTATTTCAGCAACTACCAATTTTCGGGAAATCCGCAGTTGTTTCTCGATGCCAGCATTGGATTGGGTGATTTTCCGCAACAACGCGCCTATCTGGATACGACGCCACCGGTTAGCGGGATACCCGCTGGCAGTAACGATTCTGCGGCTGATAACTTTTTCGATGCTAAAGGATTTTCTAGCTGGGTGGAACTGGATTTCAAGTACGTTCTGGACATTGGTAATGCCAAATACAACCCTGTCAATATCTATACCCTGAGCAATGGATTACTGGTTGGTGGTGCCAGCGGCGGCGAAGTCTTTAACCCGTATAAATCGGGCCGAAGTTACATTCAAACCACCCTGTTTCATCACAACCGTGACTACGAAGTTGATACCATATTTCCTCTGTCGACCACAGGGATCGGGTTTTCATTTAAATATGACAATACAGATTTTCCGGTAAACCCCAGTACTGGTAGTATTATCAACATAGGCATCAAGTACGACTTCGGTCGCGATAATAACGAGAGCTGGACTTTCGGGGAGCTGGAAATCAGTAAATTTTTTAACCTGCCCAAAGGACGGATCCTGGATCAACAGGTAATCGCCCTGAATGCCTGGGCTGCGCATACCTTCAGCGACAATCCCTCGCCACATTATTACGGCGCGACGCTCGGCGGATTGTATCGCCTACGGGGCTATCCGATCGAACGTTTTCATGATAAAAGTGCTATTTATTATTCGGCAGAATATCGCGTGATTCCAAAATCCGATTTATTACGCCGCATTACCTTTCTCGAATTTGCCAATCTGGAATGGTGGGAAATAGCTGTCTTTTACGAGCTTGGTCGCGTTGCGCCAAAATGGGATTTTGAAGAGTTACACGATTCGATGAAACACGATGTTGGTTTGAGTTTACGCGTGATGGCCGATCATGATATTGGCCGACTCGATATTGTCTGGTCGGACGAAGACACTATTGCCTGGTTAATGTATGGACATCCTTTCTAATAACATGGTATCGCTGCTTCGTTGGTCTAGCCTGGCCTTTGTACTGCTTGCCAGTCCGATGGCCCTTTCTCAGGAATCCGACGAAGAAGCCGGTTCTGAAAACCCGGATTCTCTGGTCCTGGAGCGGATTCGGCGCGAGCGCGAAGTGAAAGATAACCGCTCTGTTTTACTGCCACACCGCCGAAACTACATTCTGCCACTGACCTGGGCCAGTCAGCCCAACAATGTTCCTTTTCAAGCTGTCAATAATGGCGCAGACGAATTTTTGGACCAGCTGGAAGCCCAGTTTCAGCTCAGTCTCAAGGTGCCGCTGGCAGAAGGATTGTTCAGCTCGGCAGATGCGCTGTATGCGGGTTTTACTGTGCGTGCTTTCTGGCAAGCCTATAACAGCGATATTTCCTCGCCCTTTCGAGAGACCAATTATGAACCCGAGTTGTTCTGGGTTATGCCGGTGCCCTGGAAAATTCTGGGTGGGGATGCTTCGTTGTTTGTGCTTGGTCTGTCGCACCAGTCGAATGGTCGTAGTCAAATGTTTTCACGTAGCTGGAACCGTATTTACGCCAACCTGATCTGGGAGCGCAACCGGTTCGTATTTAGTTTCAAACCCTGGTGGCGCATCCCTGAAGACGAAAAAACTGATCCTTTACAACCCGATGGTGATGACAATCCGGATATCGAAGATTTTATGGGGAACTTTGAGTTCACCGTGGTCTATCGTAAGGAAGAACAGGAATTTTCCATGATGCTGCGCAACAATCTGGACCGCGATGACAACAAGGGTGCGGTACAACTTGACTGGACCTTTCCGCTTAGCGGTCGACTGCGTGGTTATGCACAGGTTTTTAGCGGTTATGGTGAGAGCCTGATCGATTACAATGCACGGATTGAGCGAATCGGTATCGGTATCCTGTTATCGGATTTGTTGTAGCCTGTGCTTGAGCAGTACCCTAGAATGTGTTTGAACCAGTAAAAATAAAATTAACGATATGCGGCTAAATAAATCTAACCGGGTTCCATCACTACAACGCTTCGGATTGTTGGCAACCATCTGGCTTTTACTCGTAGTTCCCGCCCAATTGTTCGCTCAGGTGGGTTCGAATACCGAACAGACCGCGGCGCCAGTGGAGATTCCGGAGAACCTGACTCAGGAACAGGTGCGTGATTTAATCGCGCGCATGTCCGATTACCAGGTGCGTGAATTAATCATCACCCAGTTGGATAAGCTGGCGGTTAGGCAAGATCAAACTGTCGATTCATCGGTTTACATGGAACAGTTGCGTGAAGGAATACGCCTGGCGGGAGGCGCATTTCAGCGAATGTTTGCCGCGGACGAGAAGCTCCACGCGCTGCCCGCGACAATCTGGCATGGGATTACCGACGATGGCAGTATTAGCGGTTGGTATTTGCTATTCCAGTTAATCGGCCTGTTACTAATTGGCCGCATAGGCGAACGTCTGGCGAGACATTTTCTCGACAAGGTCAGGCCCAGACCTGCAAAAGCGCTTTCGCTTGCAAAGCGCTTCGATCTGGCCTGTTACGGCGCGGTAATGGGAGTGGTTGGGCTCGGTGTCTATGCTGCCGGTGCATTGCTGTTTGTGGAAATTACTTCGCAGCAGGCCGAAGTCGCACAGGACTTCTGGTACCAGGTAGTCTGGTGCCTCGTATTAATAAAACTGGTCTTGCTAGCGGTGCGGCAAATAGTCTCGCCTGACAAATCGGACATGCGCCTGGTTTCGGTAACCGATGCGGTGGCGCGACAGATATTGGCCTGGTCCATGGTTCTGACAGCCTCCCTGATATTACCGCAGCCGCTGATCGAGATTGCGACCGATTTTGGTGCCGACGTGGAGACCATTCTTTTAACTCGCGTAATCTTTGGCGCGGTGTTTGTTGCTTTTCTGCTCGTGCTGGTGATTCACCTGCGTGATTACGGCGCGAAATTAATCGCCGGGGACGATGCCGAAAGCGGGGCTATTCGACAGGGGCTTGCCCGCATCTGGTGGATGTTGACAATGGTATACATCTTACTGATCTGGTTCATGTCCATCGGTAAACTGGCCGCAACCGGTGAGTCGTCGCTGGTTCCTGGCCTCGGCAGCCTGCTGCTGTTCGTATTGATCCCCTACCTCGATTTAGGCCTGAAATGGCTTATTACCCGTTATTTTAAAGAAGAAGACGAGACGATGCCCGTGCAGGGGTCTGGTGATGATGGTAGCAGTGATGCAATCCCATCCACCGAATCACTGGTTGAAACTGACGAAAGCGAAGTTACCGAAGACGTCAGGGATGACCTGGCTCCAGAGTATGTTTCGGTTACACTACGATACGCCCGGGTATTAATGGTACTGGCTTTGCTGGCGATCTTCGTGCGCCTGTGGGAAATAGACGTCAAAGCACTCAGCGCAATGTTTGTTGGTGAACGTTTCGCCGCAGCGTTATTCGATATCGGCCTCACGGTGTTGCTGACCTGGGCGCTATGGGGCGTGATCCGCATATCCATCGAGCGCAAACTCATCCATGAGAAGGGTCCAGTTGGTCAGGACAAAGAGGCATCCGATGGCGTTGGCCTCGGTGGCACCCGGGTGGAAACGATATTGCCGATTGTTCGGGTTTTTATCAAAATTACGTTGATCATGATGGCCGTAATGGTGTCGCTCTCGGCTCTTGGAGTAAATATTGGACCCTTGATAGCGGGCGCCGGTGTTGTAGGTATTGCTGTCGGCTTCGGTGCGCAGAGCCTGGTACGCGACGTAGTTTCAGGCCTGTTCTATATGATCGACGATGCCTTTCGGATCGGTGAGTATGTGATGATAGGTCAAATAAGGGGAACTGTAGAACGCATCTCGATTCGTTCGTTCCAGCTACGCCATCACAAGGGTGCGGTGCACACCATTCCCTACGGCGAGATCCCGACCCTCACCAACTACAGCCGTGACTGGGCAATCATGAAGCTCGAAATCCGCTTACCCTACGAGACCGACATTGAACTGGTGCGCAAGGTCATCAAGAAAGTTGGAAAGGAGATGGCGGCGGATCCGGAAATCAGTCGCAATATGCTGGAACCGTTAAAATCGCAGGGGGTAAACCGCATGGACGACTCTGCTTTAATATTTCGTTGCAAGTTTACTGCGATCCCCGGGGAGCAATTCGTGATCCGCCGCGAGGCTTTCACGCGCATCCAGAAAGCATTTGAAGAGAATGGCATCCACTTCGCGCCGCGTCGCGTACTGGTGGAGTCGGTATCACCAGCGGTCGCAGTAAATGCCGCGGCGGCCGCTATCGACAAAGAGGGAGAAGGTAAAAGCCCGCAGTCGGATACAAGGTGATGACTTTCGATCACGATTCAAGGATCGGCTGTTATGCGCATTTATCAAATGATGTTGCCCTTAATGTGGGCCGGCAGGTTCAGGTATGAATATAGGGTGGGGTAATAATTTGCCCCAAATAGGTTTGTTCGGGTAGCCGACGAGATCAGTTTGACTCAGTTAGCTCACCAAATTGCTGCGAGCAAATGTAGCGGCAGGTAGTTGGCATGCCTGGTGGCTGAAATTTGGCAGAATTGACCGGCGGGAAAGAGCACCAAAAGTAGGCGCTTTAGGCGATATTGGGCGTGTCGGCGGAAATCAGTCAGATTACGGATGCCCAGGGCTGGACTGCGTCGTGAATCTCTTTCTTTATCCTGGTGGGATAAGGAAAATAGGGTGTTAATTCTTCCTATACTTCCAGTATATTTGGTACGCCTTTCTGGATATCGCTCGCAATACCCATCAAATCGGTGTGATCCGTGATCACCAGCCAGTCAAGTGGCCGCGAGAGTTTGAGCGGTAACCCGGTAGAGGATTCGATCTCTTCACCTCGCGCCAGGCTGACACAAATGGCGGCTTGTGGTAAACAGCCGTTATTCTGTATGCAGATATTCCCGTCTACGCTCAGCTAACCGGAGACGATGAGTACCGGGGAAACGCAAGAAGGTTTTCCCGCCACCAAAGCATGGTGTTAATATCCGCAGTGAATCATCGGCAGCAAACCTAAAGAGGGTTTATCGGATGAATCGTTTACCTCGGATACTAATAGCCATCGTCATAGGCATCCACCTGATGTCTGCAAACGTCAGTGCTGAGCAATCGACCGGGTACCAGCGTATCTCGATCGCAATCAGCGGTGGCGCCAGCAAAGGCGCATATGAAGCCGGTCTCAACTGGGCTATCCTCAAACTGATACGGGAGAGCGAAGATCTACACACCCTGAGTGGCGGCCAAATTCGGCCAATGGAGTTAGCGAGTATTGCGGGCGCCTCGGCCGGCGGCATCAATTCAATACTCTCCGGTTTAACCTGGTGCTCCCGTCCAGAAACCGAGGGAGGGCTTGCAAGTCGAATCGACAAAAATGTGTTCCGCGATACCTGGCTTAGGCTGGATATTAATGCGCTGTTACCCCCTCAGCCGGATTCGGGAATCTATTTGCCGGATGACGCCTTACTTTCACGTAGAGATTATTTTGCTTCCGCCGGCGATCTGGTGGATCAGTGGAGCAAGCCTGCTTATCGCAGTGGCTGCAGAGTGCCGATGGGCGTTACCGTAACCCGGGTCGAACCATTGACATTGATAGTCGAAGATATCGAGGTACAAAACCAGCGCTTTTACATCCCTTTCGAGTTGCGCGTGCAGCAAGACGGCACCATCGCGTACTTCTTTGACCCGTCGGACTATCCCGGGCTTTCCGGCGACCCGGCGATGATATTAATGCCGCACCCACGCAATGCGCCTGAGTTCTCCATTCCCGATAACAGCATCATCGAGGTCGCTGCTACGACCAGTGCCTTTCCTGCGGCATTCGGCCGCAGACGGCTCCAATACTGCCGTCTCGAGGTGCGCCGGGGCGACACCCCGCCGGAATCCCCATCGAAGCAATCCGATAGCGATTTGGTGTGCCCAACCGGGTACGAACTCGACGAGGCGGTATTTGCCGATGGCGGTTTGTTCGACAATCTGCCTGTCGGACTGGCCCGGACCCTGGCAGAACTCAATTTCAGAGCCTTGAAGAGTCCCCTGCCGGTCACCTACCTTTACATTGACCCGGATCGCCTTCGATACGAAACTCCCGGTCCACCCGACAACCGGGCCTGCGCCTCGAACAATCCGCCCGATGCCTGCCGTATCATGGACTTCAGCCTGTTCTCCGAAAGCAAGATGCTGGTGGGCGCTTACGGCACGGCCAGAAGGTATGAGTTGTATCGCGAAACCACCAGCGAGAACTGGAGACACAACCTTTCGCAGTTAGCTTACCAACTGGCACAAGTTGTCAATGAAGAACATGCGGGTTTCGATTGCGCAAAGGAGTTGCCGTATTTCGATAAGCCCCTCGCCTGCTCCGAGGCAATCCGCAGGGCAGGGCGCTTGCTTGAAATTGCTTACGACAGAGTCAAACCCGAAATTTTGCCGCCGTACTCACCGGCACGGCTGAGGGAGGCCGGGATCGCGAACAGTTGCTCGCAGTCGACTGTGGATGGCAATTCTGGGTCCCGAATCGAATGCCGACTGGAAATCAGCCGCTATCGCAATGCGATGGCCGAAGCTTTGATGTTAATCATCAAACGCCTGAAGATGGCCGATGACAGATTGTATGAAAGCATCGGCCGATCGCGTCAATCGATTCATAATGATCGTTCATTACGAGTCTCGAGCCGTGGCGCCCCGATAACCGGGACTCTACTCAGCACTTTTGGCTCATTCCTCGACTACAAATTCCGTGACTACGATTATTATGTGGGTGTGTATGACGCCATTGTCATGGTTACCAACAGCCTCTGTAGTTTGCAGTATCCGCCGAAACAACAGGCGAAAGAATTCCGCCAGTGCACCGGTCGGACAGGAAGACAGTTCTACGATGTGGTAGGCGTCGGTGACGACGCGCGTGGGCGTTATGTATTCGCCCGTATCGCTGAGCAGGAGTTTACCAGCAACGGCCTGTTTGGGTTCTCTTATACGCCCTTACCTCCTGTGGATCGCGACATGCAGATTATCCATGATGGTCTGGCAACGGCACTTGAAGAGGGAGGAAAGAGTATAAGTGGAGGCAGTGGTTTTTTTGCCACGGAAGACAGTTTTTTCGCATACCTGAAGGCACAGAATTTCGCGCCAACCGCATCAGAGGATGGAACCGAGCCGCTGCTGGCACAGATAATAGCCGACCCCGATACATGGGAGACGGAAATGACCCGGCGTATTTCTGCTCGCCTGGTTTACCTGGAACGCCAGGCGGCCAACATATTTGCCGCACGCGAACCGGATCCGAGCCTTCGAAAATTTTCCTATACACCACTCATGGGGGCTACCGCACATCTTCTGCAAAGCGCCACATACAAATATCCTGGGTTCACTTTCTCTCCATCGACCGCACCTGAAGACTGGATCTGGCGTAACCTCATACCTTACGAACTCGGCTTCGATATTTTGGAGGGAGACATACTTGCAACCTGGCAGCCTACCCTGTCGATGTCGGGTAACAACCTGCTGAATTTACGTGCGAGCCTTGGATTCGCAGGTGGCGTGTTTCAATCCAGCTCCGACGAAAGGCGAGAAAATTATTTCGCTCTCGGATTTGGATATATACACCGCACCGAGTCCGCCACGATCTCGAGCGTCGGATTTACCCCCACCTTGTATCATTCATGGAACCAACCCGTAATCGGTGAGCAAGATACCTTTGGCGGCGATATCCATCTGAGCTTTCTGAAAGACCGCCTGCGCATGGGACTGGGGGCACGTGATTTTAGTGACTTCGACAACACCTGGTTTCTGACCTTTAGCATATTGGACCTGCCCGGAGCAACTTACTGGTTAACACGCTGATACCCCTGAGGCAGGCTTTGAAATTGCAGCGGTATTCAGCTATTTACGATTGCTGTGTGATACCGTTTGATTTCAGGGATGAGGCAAAACTGCATTAAATCTCACTCCTACAAGTCAATCTCATTTATATACTTACAAACATACAAAGCAAGAGAATCTTTAGAATGAAAATAATCAGAACAGTATCGATAATTATCCTGGCAACGTTTTTTATTTCCAGTGCGGCCATAGCTGAAGGCGAAAAACTGGCTGATAAACTATCCAACACCACCCTTATAGTGAACATTGAAGTCAGGGGTTGTGAAGCGGATGCCGCTCTACTCTGCCCGGGTTTGCCTTTAAATAGTCGAAAATCTTTTATGTGCCTGATGGCTTATGAGGACAATCTCTCCACAGCGTGCTCGCTCGGCATTGTTGAAGCGGCTATGACTTTAGAGGCGGGCCTGATGGCAATAGACTATTCTATTAAGGCCTGTGAAGCGGATGACGACAAGTTCTGCCTTGATGTCGTGCCTGGTGAAGGTCGTATAGTGAGTTGTCTCGTACAGAATGAATCCGGGCTGGGTAGTCAATGTACAACAGCGCTAAAAGACACAGGCTTATGGAACATTGGTGTTAAATAGATTATTTAGCATTTTACCCTGATAAGGGTTTGGCATTAGCAGGCCGAGTTACGCGCGAAAAATAGACACCTCCATATTATGAGGTCACGATTCTGGGTGGATTCATACAATAAGTGCAATTCCTAAAGTCGAACAAACGGGTTAGGATATTTTTGTGTAAAAACAAAACCCGCCTCAATGAATTGTATGAGGAAAGATTTAATATACATCAAACGGTAGGTGAGGGTGGGATAAGGAAAATAGGGTGTTAACTCTTCCTATACTTAATTCGAATGTCCAATATAGTGTTGAATCGGGGACTAGCAGTCTGATTTCTAAACGAATGATTAGCGGAGGCCGTCATTCACTTTCGGGCTTCCCTTTTTCAATTCGAAATAACTTTCGCGGTATTGAGCAATTTGGTAAAGTCCACCATCTAATTCGGGGGGTCGGGGACGCGACATCTGGGAGCTTGCAGTGATACGGCAATACGACCTT
>CBDUSZ010000121.1:0-10185 GCA_965370015.1 uncultured bacterium
GAATTCGATGTCGGCGCCGTTGTAGTGGCAAGTACTTTTGCCCCTTATAAAGAAATTAATGTTAACTCGACCCAGGTATTTGTCGCCGCGCATTCCGGGACCGACGCTGGACTGAATGGTACATATTCCACTGGTTGTTATGCGAGTGGCAGCGAATTTTTCAACGAAGATCTGGTGATTTCAGGTAATAAATGGGACTACACTAAAACTGAATATCCTTCAATTGCCTGTATAACAGAACAAGCCGCAGGCACTATTTCAGGAACATTTAAGATAGATGACACGGTGATAAGTGCTACCTGGGTTGATAGTTCGGGTGGAACTCCGACAGTGCTACCGCTGGCTGCCATTAACGACGGCAGCACACTAAGCCCGGCAGAAACAGTAACCCCGCTCCTCCTTACCATTTCCAGTGCTACTGGTTCACTGTTTGGCAACTCCGGCACTTCTTCGTTCTTTTTTGTTATAGACGACACGGGCGCGAATAATGTTTTGTACCGAGATTCGAATTTTGATGTCGGTGCTACTACAGCAGACAATTTTAATTCTTATATAAAGCAATAAGTTTGTTTAATCGGTACTCCATCAGCGCTAGTAGTAGGCGCTACGAAACACCACAAATGTGCTGAACCTGCATTTATTGAATTAAAAAACGCCAGGCGTTGAAGAGGATAAACATGTCATTCAATCATTTGTTCACCCCACACGAAATTCGAGGTCACGAATTCCGTAACCGCATTTTTTCCTCTGCGCATCAAACCATTCTCGCGCGGGGTGGATCACCTGGCGAGGAGATGGCCGCCTATCACGAAGCCAGGGCACGGGGCGGGACGGGATTAATCATCCTCGAATCTTCACGTCCCTACTCGGATGATGTGTCTGCCAGCTACTATATCGACTCCAGCACAAACGCCTGTATTCCAGGTTATCGAATGGTTGCTGAAGCCGTGCACAAGCACGGGTGCAAGGTTTTTGGACAAATTAATCATGGTGGGCGTATCGCCTACATCCATGAAGGCATGCACCTGGTCTCCCACGCACCCTCGATGGTGCCCGACCACAGGTTCCACTGCATGCCACGTGTCATGTCCACTGAATACGTCTGGAAAATCATTAATGCATTTGCCGCGGCGGCCGGACGTATGGCGGAGGCAGGCCTTGACGGCGCGGAATTAACCGCGAGCCATGGTATGTTGATAGCCCAGTTCCTCAACCCGCAAACCAATTTTCGCGATGACGAGTTTGGTGGCTCCAACGAAAACCGTTTCCACTTTGTGTCGCAAATGATTGCTGCTACCAGGCAGGTAGTAGGCAACGAATTCATCATCGGCATGCGCATCTCCGCTGAAGAACTGGAACCCGATGGCATGGATCAATCCGCCTGGCTGGATATTTGCCGCCGCCTGAACGACGAAATAGAACTGGACTACCTGAGTGTAACTGTCGGCTCGATGATGGGTCTGGCGGGTTCGGTACACGTGGTACCACCGATGGCGATTGATCATGCCTATACCGCACCCCAGGCGGGAATTATTAAAGGCGTGGTACGCCAATCCATTCTGGTTACCGGGCGCATTAACCAGCCGCAACTGGCGGAGCAGGTACTTGCCCTCGGGCAGGCTGATATGTGCGGTATGACACGGGCGCTGATTTCCGACCCGGAGATGCCCAACAAGGCCCGGGCTGGACGGCTGGACGATATTTGCGCCTGTATCGGATGCAATCAGGCCTGCATCGGACACTACCATCAGGGGGTTCGTATCTCCTGTATCCAGAATCCCATTTCGGGGCGCGAGTTGACGCTTGGCCCACACTCTGCGGCCGAAACAATTCGCAAGATTATGGTGGCAGGCGGCGGACCAGGCGGCATGAAGGCTGCCGCTGTTGCTGCTGAGCGCGGGCACCAGGTCATCCTGTGCGAAAAATCTGCAGGTCTGGGCGGTCAGGCTCTACTGGCACAGACGCTACCGGGGCGGGCCGAGTTTGGTGTCATTGTCGATAACCTGCGCCGTGAAATGGAGTTGAGTGGCGTCGATATTCGTCTCAATACGGTTGTAGACAGGGCGTTGATAAAGGCCGAGAAACCAGATGCGGTAATCATCGCCACCGGGGCGATTCCTTATCGCCCCGATCTAGATATCTCGCAAGAAACCCATGCAGTCGATGCCTGGCAGGTGTTGAAGGGTGAAGTCAAACCCGGTGCCTCTGTGGTCATCGCCGACTGGCGTTGTGACTGGGTCGGATTGGGTCTGGCAGAAATGCTCGCGCGGGAAGGATCACGGGTGCGGCTTTGCGTGGATGGGGAAATGGCCGGGCAGAATTTGCAGCGCTATCTTCGTTGGCACTGGGCAGGCGAGTTGCACAAACTGGAGGTCGAAGTTATTCCCTATGCGCGCCTGTTTGGTGCAGACGGAGACACGGTTTACTTCCAGCATACCACCAGCGGCGAGCCCATTATTTGCGAAAACATGGACACGCTGGTGATTGCCCAGGGGCATCAACCAGTCATAACACTGGAACAGGATTTAGCCGAATTTGATGTCGAGACTCATCTGGTAGGGGACTGCCTCAGCCCCCGGTCTGCCGAGGAAGCTGTGTATGAAGGGCTCATGGCCGCAAGGAAGGTTTAACCTTAGCGCCGGGCGATCAGTGCAGATTAGCCAACGCGATCAGGCACGGCCTAAAGCTTTCAGGGCTTGCGCTTCTGGTAAAGCGATGAATGTTTGAGTTCGTATTCAGCTATTGGTCCAAGCCGAACCTGCATATCCTGAAGTTGCTGCGGTGGTTTTACATACGCAAAAACCTGTATTTCCTCATTGCCAGGTTCTGAATTTACTGCTATTTGAACTCTGCGATAACCATCTGCTTCACTGATTCTCTCCAGGCGGTCCATGTCGCTCAGGGCTGCTTCATCAACCATGAAAACCTGGCCGCGTATTTGGAACCCCTCACCTTTTGAAAACACTAACCAGGGCGAATAACGCTCGCCCACCAGGTACAGCGGATACCGGTATTTAGTAACAAATTCTCCTGATACGCGAGAACCTTTATTGGTGCTCGAATTGGGAAACCCTTGTTTCAAGGTCCCGAAAACGAATAGGCGATATCTGCTATCGCCACTGCCTGATAGCTGCATTCACGCTACCCGCGCGTCAATAAATCTTAACCAGTTGCGCAATTCTACTTCGCGGATTTGCGGGTCGATGATGTCATCGCCAACTTCAAGTCGCTCACGCAGTTCGGCTGAATCGGGGTTTACATACAGCGCTTTCATGTCTGCGGCATAGCTCGCAACAGCCTGTTCATCGGGGAAATGACCTTCTTTTACCAGTGCCCCGGCTCTGGCCGCTATCAAACGACCCATTTCATGCAGGTTATATTCAGGATGATATTGGGTGCTCCAGAAACAGGCGTCGCCATTTTCTATCACCGCGGCCTGAATTGCTGTATGAGTGTTGCCGCCGAGTGAAATAACCCCTTGCGGCAATCTTGTGACTTCATCCAGATGCATGATAAAAGCGTCAAATTTCGTCGGCTTGCCTGCCAGCATCGGCGATGTGCGAGCCGCATCATTCAGTTCGATGCCACGTGCAATACCCCATTCACGGCCACGAGGGCTAAGCGCCACCTCGCCACCACCCACCAGTGTTGCCAATTGAATACCCCAGCAACTACCCCAGCTGGCCGCGCCTGAATTCATTAATGTGCGGGCGAAATCGATCTGCCCGGCAACGCGCGGATCGTCTACATGGTAAACCGTAAGATCCGAACCGGTCCAGATGAAGCCATCAAAGTCGTCGATGGTCGACCCCAGTGGCAGCGCGAAGTCCGGGTCTGCCACGTAAACGATTTCGCTGCTCGCATTCGGCGCCTCGCGCCGCAAAAAATCCAGGAACAGGTCATGCGGATGACCCACGTCGGACAGGTCAAAATTTTTGCGGCTGGCCTCTGGATAGCAATTCACTATACAAAAACGGCGCTTCGCGGTTGTCACGGGTGTTGGTGTCATCGAGGGAGCCTCTGATTAATTCTGAATCATTCAGATGCGCCGGTAATTATTGGGTCGGATCGAGGCGCAAATCGCAGCGAATAGTACCTCTATTGACAAGATTTGCAACGAGGAACTGGTTCCTTTTAACTAACAGCCGTTGATTCACGAACTAATCAGAGGCTCCCTGGGTACTCGCTGTGGAAAATCGGTAATGAGACCCGCTACGCCAATCCCTATGAGGCGAGCGATCATCTCATCATCGTTGACGCTATAAGGGTTAATGTTGAGCCCCAGGGCGACCTGCGTCTTGAGTTGATCAACCGAAACACGGGTAACACGCGGATTAAAGGTATCGAAAAAGGGGTCGCTAAAGTCCATCGGATCTTCGGGGAATAGTCCCAGGATAGCCTGGACTTGAAATTCTGGTCTGCGCCGTTTTAGTGTTTTCAGCCAGCAAACCCGGGCTGACGAAAACAACAGGTGATCCGCCCCAATGTTAACCTCGTCGGCCAAATCGAGAACGGCGCTGACCAGGTCAAAATCATCTTTGGGTTCGGGTTGAGACTTTAATTCAAGGTTGAGAAACCAGTCCAGCTCAAGTGTGAGCTCGAAGGCCTCGCGCAAGGTTGGCACTTTCTCACCGGCATATCGCGCCAGCGCCTGGCGATCGACAGCACCTGCGGCGACCTGCCCGAATGGATCATCGCGCTCGAACCATGAGCCAGCGTCGAGTGAACGGATTTCAGCCAGAGTGTAAGTGGAAAACGCTGCGGGGACGCGCTCGGGAAAGATATCGGCGACGTTCGTCGTCCGCGTCATCGCATCGTCATGCATCAGCACCAGTTGATCGTCAGCCGTGACCGCGACATCTGTCTCCCACAAATCAGCACCAAGCTCATGTGCTTTGCGGGCTGATGCCAGGGTATTTTCAGGCGCGAGGCTTCTTGCGCCCCTGTGGGCAATGAGAGTCACCATGTTGTCATGTAACCTTTCCAGTCCAGATTATTGTAGCCGAGAGAGTACTTTAATCAGACAGGACAGTTTCGACAAATATTTTATTGGGCAAGGTGAGCAGGTCGGAGTCAGGCCCACCTCGGGGGTTCCGGCTTCGAACGTCGTGATTGCGGAGCCCAGAAACCATCTCATCGACGCCGGTATGTTGCAGAATTCGCCCCGACCCTGTCAGAAGCTCGCTAGAATTTTTTTAGAATTAATCTCCCAAAAAAACTTTTTTTACCTTTTCGTTATCGATAAGATCTTTCGAGTTACCAGTAATCACAAGTCTCCCACTTTCCAGGACGTACCCTCTATCAGCCATACTCAGGGCCAACCTGACATTTTGTTCTACAAATAATATTGAGATGCCCTGGTCTACAATATTCCTGAATATTCCAATTAAATCCTTTACCACCATTGGAGACAATCCTAAAAAAGGTTCATCTACCATCAAAAGTTTTGGCGACCCCATTAATCCTCTCGCAATTGCCAGCATCTGCTGCTCACCGCCGGACATGGTGTGCGCAAGCTGATTTGACCTGGCTTCCAACTTTGGAAATATTTTATATATTTTTGATAATGATGCCTGCCTCACCTCTTTATCTTTTTGATGCCAGGCACCGAGTATCAGATTTTGTAAAACTGTCAAATGCGGGAATACCCTGCGTCTCTCTAGAACATGGGAAATACCTAATTCTGTTCTACGAAAAGTAGGCTGGTTACTAATGAGTTCGTTGTTGAAATAGATTGCGCCCTGTTTGTGATTGATCAAATTACTGATGGTATTTAAAATTGTACTTTTCCCTGACCCATTCGGCCCAAGCAGCGTCACCATTTCTCCTTTTTGAACATTGAGTGAAACATCCCAAATCACCTGGAAGTCATCATATAAGACATCGATATTTTTGATATCAAGCAACATCGATGCTGCCTAAATACGAGTCTATTACCTTATCGTTATTCTGGATTTCTTTAGCTTTGCCAAAAGCAATTTTTTGCCCCTGGTCTAATGCTAAAATGTTGTCAGAAATTTCCATGATGATATTCATGTTATGTTCGATGGTGACTATCGTGACTCCCGACGCCTTAAGTTTTTTAATCAGTGCCACGAGGCCCGGTATTGTTTTCTGATCAACACCGCCAGTGACTTCATCCATCAACAATAATTTTGGCTGAATAGCCATCGCCCTGGCTAATTCGAGTCTCTTTCTTTGGCCGGTAGATAGCTCGCGGGCAAAATGGTGTCTTTTTTCAATCAAATCCACAAAATCAATTATCTCCAAAGCCTTATCTCTTGCCTTTTTTATATTGGATTCCTTTACGAAAGATCCAATCATCACGTTTTCTAGTAATGTCTGATCCGCAAAAGGTTTCAGTTTTTGAAATGTCCGCCCAATACCCAGGTTGCTTATCTTGTCTGGCCTTAAACCAAATATGTTTTTATCATTGAAAATAATCTTCCCCGCATCCGCTTTGGTATATCCGGTTATGAGGTCGAATAAGGTGGATTTCCCTGCGCCATTGGGGCCGATTATCCCCAGAATTTCACCTTCGTTAATATCAAACGAAATACCATCATTTGCCTTAATTCCACCAAAAGATTTGCTTAAATTTTCGATTGATAATATTTTCATGTTTGCTTTTTCCGCTCAAGAACATGCTTCGGGAAAAAAGAAATCATCCCGTCTGGTCGAAAAACACAAATCAACATTAATATTAATCCGTAAAATATCAGGTCTACTGCACCTCCTGTTCCTCCAAGATACATTCTGGAAAATTCTGAAACCGGAATTAGAATTGCCACACCGATCAATGGCCCCCAGATATTTCCGACGCCACCTAATACAGTCATTAAAAGAACCATGATGGATATTTCCAGGTTAAACATCCTGTCCGGATCAACAATTAAAATATATTGCGCGAATAAGCTACCCATCGGGGCCATCACAATGGCCGAAAGCGCAAAGGCAATTATTTTATATTTTGGCACATTAATACCGAGGCTCGAGGCAGCCTGGTAGTCATCCCTCACAGCACGAAGTCTATAGCCAATTTTTGATCTACTTAGGCGCCAGGCAAACAGGAAAGATATAATGAAAAATACCAGAAAAATATAATAGTAAGGCGCCTTGCTTTGGTGAAATTGAAGCGCAAACCAGGAACTGCCCTCTGTCAAAGGTATCCATAAACCAGATGCGGCGCCTACCAGTTCCCATCTTTGGAAAACGACCTGAAAACCTATCCCGATCAATAGTGTTGCAATCGCAAAATAATGTCCGCTAAGCCTCAACATTGGAATACCAATTAATACCGCCACCAGGGCGGAAAAAAACATTCCAACAAAAATCCCGATCCAGGGGGTAATGCCATATTCGACGTATAAAAAGGAGCTCGTATAAGCCCCAATGCCAAAAAATACCGCGTGCCCCAGGCTAATCTGGCCAGACAGGCCTGCTATTATATTCCACGACTGCGCCATTACCGCATACATGAAAATCATAATCATCAGATGCAGATAAAATGAACTCGGGCCAAAAAGCGGGAATACTATGAGGAATAATACCAGCGAGGCCACTAGATAAATTATTTTATTATTGGAATTCCAAACCGGTTCTTGCTTCGCATCGCTTAAAATACTGCCCATTAGTACCTTCCGAATAATCCCTGAGGTTTGTAAATGACCACTAACAGGTAAATTGCAAATACATATAAAAGTTTAAATGAAGGGTCGATCAGTAATCCCCCAAGCGATTCAACCAGACCAATAATAATACCTGCATATAAACAGCCGATCACGCTTCCAAACCCCCCCAATGCTACGGCCACAAAAGCAAATAATGCGAAATTAACGCCAACGTCGGTAAATATATAAAAATAGTTTGTCATCATGCCGCCTGCAACTCCGACACATCCAAGCCCAATCGCCCACCCGATGGCAAACATTCTGTTGGAAGGTATACCCACGATCTCAGCGGCTTCACGGTCCTGGGCGGTCGCCTGAAGTCCTAAGCCAGTTTCAGTTTTTGTTACAAACAGATAAAGCAGTAGAAACGCAAAAAGACAAACCAGACCTGCAAATAATTGAGGTTGCCCAATGAATATATTGGCGATCTCAATTCTGCCTTCTAGTAAGGGTTTATCAACATATCTAAAATCCGGCGTCCATAACAATTGAGCTAAGGCTCTGATAAATATCGATAATCCAAAGGTGGCGCATATTTGAATCAGCATTTTAGCTTTTAAGATAAAACGAATTAAAAAATAGTGCGTAAGCACACCGCATATCGCCATCATTAAAACGGTTATCGGAATCGAAAATATCGGGTCCAGGCCCAGTAGGGACCAGAGCCAGAAAGAAGAGAACATTGACAACATCAAATGCTCTCCATGGGCAAAATTGACAATATTCATTAACCCGAAGATTAGACTCAGGCCCGCCGCGATCAGGGCATAAATTAATCCCATCAGCAAACCGCTAATAGCAGCCTGTAATATAATTTCAAACGTCATCTGATCTCTAAAACCTTCTTTAGAACTAATATATTGTGAATTTCATTTATCATTGAGTTAGTATTCCCATGATCAGTAAATAATCAAATAATTCTTAGGAGGCACGTAAAATGAAAAAATTAATACTATCAGTTATTTTAACACTTACCTACCTATCACCCTTAAATGCTGCAGAGGAAGTAAAAATCGGGGTGATTTATCCGCTCACCGGGCCTGTCGCCCAGGTCGGCAAAGACGCCGTGGCTGCAGTAAAAACCGCATTGGATATTATCAATAACAGCCATGATATTGATATGCCTTTAGCTAAAGACAGTGGTTTGGCCGGGCTTGGCGGGGCAAAAATATCAATCGTGGTAGGCGACCACGGTGGAAAACCTGACATAGGGGTCGGTGAAACAGAAAGGATGTTAAATTCTGACAAGGTTCACGCCATGTTTGGTGCCTATTATTCGTCTGTTACAGGGGCAGCCAGTCAGGTTTCTGAGCGGGCTGGAATACCCTGGGTTAATGGAGAGTCAACTTCACCTAAATTAACCACCAGAGGGTTTAAATACTTTTTTAGAGTAACGCCTCACGATGGTGAGTTTACCCAATTGATGTTCGAGTTTTTGAATGACTTTAACAGCAAAAATGGCGGCATGTTAAAAACTGTCGGCATCATTCATGAAGATACCCTCTGGGGTTCGGATAGCGGTGGGACCCAAAAAAGGATGGCTAACGAGCAAGGCTATGAAGTCATAGAAAAAATAAGCTACAAAGCAAAAACCACGACCCTGAGTTCTGAAGTTCAGCGGCTAAAAGCTAAAAATCCTGATGTCTTATTGCCTTCTTCATATACATCAGACGCATTATTATTTCTAAATACAGCCAAAGAACTTGACTATAACCCTAAACTTTTGGTTGCCCAAAACGCCGGGTACACGGACCCCAATTTTTTAAAAACCATGGGCAGTAAAGCAGAGGGTGTCATTACAAGGTCCCCCTTCAATACAGACCTGGCCAGTACAATTCCATTAATTGGAGAAATTAACGCGTTATTTAAGACACATTCCGGCGGAAGGGATTTGTCAGATGTTCCCGCGCGGGCATTTACCGGGTTCATGGCATTAGCGAATGCAATTAATAATGCCGGTTCAACAGATCCCAAAAAAATCCAGAAAGCGTTACAGGAACTTGATATGTCTGCGGATTCCTTAATCGTGCCTTACCGGGGAATCAAGTTTGGCAAGGATGGACAAAACGAAAAAACCAGGGGCATTCTGATGCAGGTGCAAAATGGAAAATACTGCACCGTTTATCCATTCGAGCTAGCAGTCTGTAAGCTGAAATACCCTATGCCAACCTGGGCTGAAAAATAGTCACATCATCCCTGTGCATTTAACGGCAAAGCAAGCGGTCTGATTCATCCCCGATTTGATGCGGTGAGTATATTGATAACTTACTGCATCAAGTTGGGGAGCAGACCACGGCACTGTAAACCCGCAATATTTCCTCGAAGCACTGACCCCTGCGCGCGTTCTATCTAAATTAGCCGCGTCAAAGCGTGATGAAAAAATATTACTAATTCAGATCAATATTGAATGCAATTCAACAAATCGGGTGGGCAAGGTGTTAATTGTCCTCGCACCCGGGAGTTTTTGCGCTAATTTTTAAATTAGAAATTATTCGATTGTCGAGCGTAAATAGGC
>CBDUSZ010000122.1:0-10155 GCA_965370015.1 uncultured bacterium
TTTCTGCCTCGGCTTTGCTTACTTTTTCATGAATCAGCGGCACTTCCATCAATTGACGGTCAATCTTCATCGAAGGATTCAGGCTCGCCATCGGTTCCTGGTAAATCATCGCGATTTCGGAACCGTGAATTCGACGTAATTCCTGTTTAGACATGGTCGCCATATCACGGCCCTTAAACTTGATTGAGCCGCCGACAATTTTGCCGTTGTTACCCAGGTAGCGCATGATACCGAGCGCCACGGTTGACTTTCCACAGCCGGATTCACCGACCAACCCCATCGAACCTCCGGGCATCACGGTACAGGAAAAATCCATTACTGCAGGGATTTCACCCGCCTGGGTAAAAAACGAGATAGAAAGATTTTCGATTTCCAGTATAGGTTGGTCTGACATGGCTTTTCTCCCGGGGGCTAGTCTTTCAACGATTGTTCGCGCAAACCGTCAGCGAGCAAATTTAAGCCCAGTACCAATGACATCAATGCCAGTGCCGGCGCAATAGCAGGGAAGGGATTGATGGTGATTAATTTTCTGCCCTCGTTAATCGTCTGACCCCAGTCAGGACTTTCCGGACTGACACCTAAACCAAAGAAGCCCAGGGTACCCAGTAAAATCGTGGTGTAACCAATTCGCAGACAAAAATCGACAATTAGCGGACCACGGGCATTCGGCAGTATTTCCCACAGCATGATGTACCACGGCGTTTCACCCCGGGTTTGCGCGGCCGCCACATAGTCGCGGGTTTTTATATCGAGAGTCAGGCCACGCACGATACGAAAAACCGTTGGTGAGTTGACGAACACCACCGATACGAAAATATTGAGTAAATTCGGGTCCATCGACCAGACCCCAAGTGGATCGGCATTAAAGGCAAGACCAGAATAGGCCCATAGACCTAACACCAGGGTAAGCACAAGATAAATCGCCAACTTGCGGGGTTGCGCGATGAAACGTGTTTTGAACAATACTGCGACAAAAATAATCGGAAACAGGAATAGCAGGGCTGCCAGATAAATCGGGATTCCGGTGGATCTAATTTCCGGCGTTACCAACAGGTAAAATAGTAATATCACCGGAAAAGCGAGTACCAGATTAGAAATAAAACTCAGAATCGAGTCGAGGCGACCGGTGAAATAACCAGCCGGTAAGCCGAGAGTGATGCCTACCATAAAAGCAAACAGAGTGGCGGCTGGCGCAATAGTCAGTACAGTTTGACTGCCATAAACCATACGACTAAATACATCGCGGGCCAGTGTATCGCCACCGAGTAAATAAAACTGACCTTGTTGATCAGTTAGCGGCCAGCCGGGTAACTTATTTTTCATCCCGGAAACCTGCACAAAAGGATCGAACTGCGCGATCATATCGGCGAACAGAGCGGTAAAAAACCAGAATAGAACCAGGGCCAGGCCGATCATGCCGACGTTGCTATTAAACAACTTACCGTAGAGTTTCAGCCGTTGCTTGAATTTAATTGAAACCGCGAACACTATGGTTATCGCCACCCAAACCGGGAGAAATTGCCATAGGATGTTGCCAATAATGCCTGTGGTTGACATAGTTTCCATAATTACGTCTCCTATTTCACGCGAATCCGCGGATTAAGATAAACGTAACCAATATCCGATATCAATTGCGTCAACAGCACCACGAGCACTGCGACGACAGAACAGCCCAGTAAGGTTTCTATATCGTTGTTACTCGCAGCCACCACCAGGGTCCAGCCAAACCCTTTATAGTTAAATAGTGATTCGACAATGACCACGCCAGTGAGTAACCAGGGAAATTGCAACATAATTACCGTAAAAGGGGCTATCAGTGCGTTACGCAGCGCATGTTTGACCACGACCGCAGCAAAACTGACGCCTTTCAAACGTGCGGTACGAATATACTGAGCGGTCATCACTTCTGCCATCGAAGCGCGTGTCATGCGGGCGATATAGCCCATGCCATAAATCGCCATAGTGAGTACCGGCAGGGCGAAATTATCGAAGGTTATTTGCTCCATTGCAGATGTTGCCGATCCTTTCAGCAAAGTACCTCTCTCCAGAAACAGGGGTGATAAGCCATACCGTGAAGATGCAAAAAGCACGATAAAAATTACCCCCGAGACGTATTCCGGGGTGGCAGTAGTGGCAATTGAAAAGGTTGATAGTGTGCGGTCGGTACGCGATCCCTCACGCATTCCTGCCAGCACCCCGATAATAAGGGCGGCAGGTACCATGACAATCATCACCCAGAACATTAACCAGCCGGTAGCTCCCAGGCGTTTGCCAATGATGGTAGAGACCTCTTCACGAAATACTGTCGACATACCCCAGCTGCCCTGAAGTATGCCACAGTAACTCGGTGTATTTTCCACCTTGCGACGTACACAGCGACCAATTTTCCTGCCCGCGTCAGATTCACCGGTCCAGCCCGGCATCAACCCTAGCCATTGACCGTATCTCGACAGCAGTGGTTGGCGGTAGCCATTTTTATGCAGCCAACTGAGTACCTGGTCGTCGGTCATGCGCATGTTATTTTGTTCTTTAGCGAGTTTTTCCAGATTAGGTTCGAGATTGGTTAAAAAGAACACGATAAAGGTCAGGCACAGGGCCGTTAACACCATGATTCCTACACGTTTTAATATGAAATTCAACATCAGAATTCTCCAATTCCGTCTGCCAACTCAATTCGCATTCCGAGTGTTAATGTACGCCAGTGGGGTGGGATTTTCGTATTCAAAAAAATAGGGGCACCAAGGTGCCCCTGTTGCGTTTCGAATAACTCGCCAGTTAGCTCAACCAGAGCTCTTCCAGGTTAATTTCATAGGTCGGATGCTGTTCAGCACCGTGTACATTGGCCCGGTGATGACGCCCTATGGTTCTCCAGTAAGGTTGAATCGTGACGCCTTCCTGCTGCATGATGCGCTCAAGCTTGGCTGCCAACACCCGACGCTTATCGGCATCGGCAATCGACAAAGCCTTAGTCACGATATCATCAAATTCCTTGTTGGCAAATCCTGTCTCGTTCCAGGCTTCACCACTTCGATAAGCCAAAGCCAGTACCTGAACCCCTAATGGGCGCATATTCCAGTTGGTTGAAGAGAAGGGATACTTGGTCCAGTCGTTCCAGAAAGTAGAGCCCGGTAATACAGTACGTTTAACCTTAATACCGGCATCACGTAACTGCGCGGCAACCGAATCGGTTGAAGCCCTGCGCCAGTCATCGTCGATTGAAACAATTTCATGCTCGTAATCTGCCATGCCGGCTTCTTTCATCAACGCCAGGGCTTTTGCCGGATCGCGCTTGATCGGCGGTAATTTGGCATATTCCGGATGAATCGGGCAAACGTGATGGTTTTCCGCTGGTATTCCCTGCCCGGCCACACCCAGTTCCAGCACCTTGGCGTTGTCGACAGCGAGTGCCAGCGCACGGCGTACACGAGCGTCTTGGTAAGGTCGCTTACCATCAACTTCAGCAAGCTGGTTCGGACGGATACATATTGTGGCGGCGGTTACCGCAGTGGTTGCCTTTAAGCCTATACCGTCGAAAATTTCAACATAATCGCCAGTTGATTCGTAGTTCATATCGATTTCCCCGGCTTCGTAAGCAGCCAGGAACGACGAGGGATCGGTACCATAATCAATTATTTCGATGCGGTCGAGATGCGCATCACCACGCCACCAGGGGCCAGAACGTTTACGTAATACAGACTTAATCCCGACTTCGTGACTGACCAATTCGAACGGACCGGTACCGGGGTGGCCATTGGTGATATCCGAACCATCATAACCACGATGTACGATGAGCGCTGGATAGTCACACATACCCGGAATAATAGTGATATCGGGAGTAGGCAAGTTAAGTCGAACGGTATAATTATCGACTTTCTCGATGACACCTTTGCCAGCTTTTTCGGTCTTGGCATCGATCATCGTTGCCATACGACCTGCCATGGAGTTACCTTCTACCGATTTATCGCACCAGCGGGTCAGGTTGAATATTACGTCATCAGCATTGAAGGTATCCCCATTTGACCACTTTACACCCTTGCGTACGTGCAGCACGTATTGGGTCGCATCGTCATTTACTTCCCAACTGCTGAGTAAATAGGGCTCAAATGTCGACTCGTGTGTATAGCGCACCAGGTTTTCATGCATTCCGCGGGCTACATTCGCCATTTGAGACCAGTCGAAAATACGTGGGTCGGGTATCTTGCGTACTGCCATTTCGATACGCATGGTACCGCCTTTTTTCGGCGTAGCGGCTTCGACTGGTCCTGGTACCGCGAGGCCCAGTAACGCATAACTGGTTGCAGTGGTAGCAGCGAAGGCGGTCGACAATGCAAGAAACTCACGTCGATCCATTTTACCTTCGCGGGTGTCTTTGGCCCACTGTTTAACCGCCTTGTGCAATGGTTTTCCATTAATAGTATCTTTACTACTCATAGCGTTTTCCTCGGTTTATTTAGTCAAATCATCGAATTTATTTTTATATGCTAACGATTCATTAGCTGTTTAAAATGGTTATTTTGGTTCCTTTCTATTTAATTGTGAGTTCAGGGTAAAACTTCGATATCAAATTGTCAAAATACTCACTGCATAGGAGCATCCAGTTTCAAATAAATTCGACTTGAAAAACGCTGTTAAAACCCTTTATTAAATCAGAACCGGGGGAAGGTTGATAACCCCCTACCCTGGCGCAATGCCATACCGCCGGGATTTATGGAATAGGATTATCGGATGGCAGTTTAGATTCTTTTGATCAGCGATTTTATATATTCGATACGTAATTTCATGTCTTCTTCCAGCAGTCGCACTTCTTCGGCTATTAACTCCGACAAGCCCGTGGTCGCACTTTTTTCCATCTTTAAATCTTCGAGTTCATCCAGTGCTTCGCGAAAAGCAAGATTGCTTTCATAAATTATCTCGGTTTGTCGGGTGCCGCTGTCAACTACAACTGACTGCTTGACTCTGGGAAATTTAAAATTTTTGCTGACTGGCAAGAGTGAGCCTTTCTTTCGTGCATAAATAATTCGTAGAACGTCGAGGTTACCCAACGTATAGACCGAAAATTTTTCTATTTCCTGGGGATTTAGAATCCCCATTTCCTTCAAACGTGGATAGTTTTTCATATTGAGTCATCCGAATTATGCAACAACAATAACATATCGGAAGGTTTTGTCTAACCTGTAGAATATTTGTACAGTAATTCAAAATGTTGATTGGTATATCACACTGCACGCTGAAATACAGCCTCACTCTCCTGGGTGCATTCCACCTTGCGGGGTTGAATGTCAGTGGTTTTGGTTGTTTACATATTTCGATATTTCTAGTAATATAGTTTCTATTAATCCAGAAATCCTGTAAAGTACCAGAATGAAATTGGAAACCGCAGCACTGATATTGAGCAAAATTGGCAACCCTACGCGGCTTAGAATCGTCCGCCTGTTGGTCAGAGCGGGGGCACAGGGCATGCCAGTAGGCGCAATTCAGAAGCAACTGCAAATACCGGGCTCGACACTAACCCACCACATTTCCCATTTAAAAAACGCCGGCCTGATCAGACAGGAACGCGAACAGGCCACATTGTTTTGCAAGATAGAATACGAACGTTTAAATCATCTGGTTGCCTATCTCACCGCAGAATGCTGTGTCGATGAAGTAGCACCAGCTGATGACTAAGGCTGCCTGACATTTTTTAACCACTGTTAAATTACGAGAATTCCAGAATTATGCTAGATCATACTCTTAACACCTCAGGACACTACGTCAGGCGCTTCATCGCCATTAGCGGTCGCTTCGGCAGGATTTTGAAAGATCCGGTATTTTTGACGCTGCTCGGATTAACCGCTTTATTAGCGGTGTTGGACATTTCTCAGATCGGCCAGAGTTTTATTTTCACCCTGGAGTCGATGTGGCAAATGCTGCCCTTCTTTATCCTCGCGATCGGACTCGCGGCCTACGCAAAAGCTACCGGTGCAGATGCAATAATTGCCGCTGTATTTTCTGGAAATCCAGTGCGCGCCACAATTCTTGCTGCATTTGTCGGTGCGCTATCACCTTTTTGTTCCTGCGGCGTAATCCCGCTCATCGCCGCCATGCTCGGCGCGGGCGTACCGCTGGCACCGGTGATGGCCTTCTGGATTGCCTCTCCGATCATGGACCCGGAAATGTTCATTCTCACCGCGGCAGGTATCGGCTTTAATTTCGCCATCGCCAAAACCCTGGCTGCGATCGCGATGGGCTTGTTCGCGGGGTTTAGCGTATTACTGGGACAGCGCTACGGTTTTCTCAGCAACCCTTTGCAGGCAAGTGTCACTAGCAGCTGCTCATCATCCTGCGAGCCCGACACTAACACGGGTATCAACTGGCGTTTCTGGCAGGAGCCACAACGCGTTCAGGCATTTAAGGCGGAGAGTTACAGCATCGGCATTTTTCTTGGCAAGTGGCTGGCTTTTGCGTTTTTTCTGGAAAGCCTGATGCTGGCTTATGTATCACCCGACTGGATTAGCACTTATGTTGGCGCCGATAGTTTTTTTGCCATCCCGCTTGCTGCCATTGTCGGCGTACCTTCCTATCTGAATGGATACGCGGCAATACCGCTGATATCCGGTTTACTCGAAATGGGCATGACGCCGGGTGCGGCGATGGCATTCATCACCGCCGGAGCGGTATCATCGATTCCAGCGGCTATCGCTGTTTTTGCACTGGTTAAAAAGCCGGTATTTGCACTCTATCTATCACTGGGACTAATCGGTTCGATGGTCAGCGCATGGCTTTACCAGTTATCTGGTGGTTTGATTTAACCGGCAGAAGATACGCTATCCGGGCTGTTACTAAACCAGTGTTGGGTGCGGTTGGCGAAGGCGACCAGCGAAAGCATTACCGGCACTTCAACCAGTACGCCGACAACGGTAGCCAATGCCGCGCCCGAATGCAGACCAAACAATGAAATAGCCACTGCCACTGCCAGTTCAAAAAAGTTAGAAGTGCCAATCAGGCTGGCAGGGGCTGCGATATTATAGGGTAACTTCAGCGCCTTAGCCGCCGCGTAGGCGATGGCGAAGATACCATAGGTTTGCAGTATTAGGGGGATGGCAATCAATACGATGGTTTGTGGCTGCCCGATGATGCTTTCAGCCTGAAATCCGAATAACAATACGACTGTTGCCAGCAAGCCAATCACCGACCAGGGTTTGAGTCGATGAACAAATTGCGTCAACCGCTCGCCATCTCCATGAGCATCGAGCTTGTGCCGCGTAATAGCACCAGCGACTAATGGCAACACCACGTACAGTACTACCGATAACAGCAGGGTACCCCAGGGCACCTGTATATCACTGACGCCCAGCAAAAATGCTGCTAACGGAGCAAATGCCACGATCATGATGAGGTCGTTTATCGATACCTGCACCAGCGTATAATTTGGATCGCCCCTGGTGAGGTTGCTCCAGACAAACACCATCGCCGTACAGGGGGCGACGCCGAGTAAAATCATTCCCGCGATGTATTCGTTGGCGGACTGCGGATCAACCCAGTCGGCAAAAATCCCTTTGAAAAAAAGCCACCCTAACGCCACCATCGTAAAGGGTTTAATCAGCCAGTTAATCACCAGCGTCAGTACCAGACCTTTCGGTCGCTTACCCACATCCTTAATCGATGAAAAATCAATCTGTACCATCATCGGGTAAATCATCACCCAGATTAATACCGCAACAACCAGGTTCACGTGCGCAAATTCAAGGCTGGCAACCAGCGCGAAGGCAGCGGGAAAGAGAATCCCCAATATAACGCCTGCTGCGATGCATAGCGCCACCCATAAGGAAAGGTAGCGTTCAAATAATCCCATCGAGGGTCTCCCGCATGAATTGACTAATCGTTTGTTATCGCATCAGACATTTAAAATACAATATCGAGCTCAAAAAAACCGGTTAAATAAATCCGCTATTGTGCCCGCAAAAACCAATAAATCATACAGAGTGGTATAAATTTAATTACACTAGCTGCAACACTTTCTAATCTATTACAAGGAGCGGAAAATACCATGAAAGCACTAGTCAAATCTCAACCCGAAACGGGTATTTGGATGCAGCAGGTGCCGGAACCCAAGATGGGTATTAACGATGTTCTGATTCAGGTTAAAAAAACCGCGATTTGCGGCACCGACATCCATATCTACAACTGGGACGAATGGGCGCAAAAGACTATTCCGGTTCCGATGGTGGTGGGCCACGAGTTTGTCGGTGAAATCGTCGATGTCGGGAGCAATGTCAACGATTTCAAAGCCGGGCAACTGGTTTCCGGCGAGGGCCACGTGGTCTGTGGTCGATGTCGTAACTGCATGGCAGGGCGTCGACAGATGTGCGCCCATACCAGCGGTATCGGCGTGAATCGTACCGGTGCGTTTGCCGAGTACATCAGCTTACCGATGGCCAATGTCTGGGTCCATAACCCGGGTATTGACCCCAGGATCGCTTCTATTTTCGACCCGTTTGGTAATGCCACGCATGCGGCTTTGCAGTTTGAACTACTCGGCGAGGACGTATTGATTACCGGTGCCGGGCCTATCGGTTGTATGGCGGTGGCGATTTGCAAACACGCCGGCGCCCGGCACGTGGTAATTACCGATATGAATTCTTTTCGCCTTGAGCTAGCAAAAAAAATGGGCGCCACACGCGCGGTTAATGTGTCAAGCGAATCGCTCACCGATGTAATGACCGAGCTGGGGATGAAGGAAGGATTTGATGTAGGCCTGGAAATGTCCGGTAGCGAGGCAGCGTTTAACCAGATGCTGGCCAACCTGTCGCATGGTGGCAAGATCTCGATGTTGGGCCTACCTTCCAATGACATGCGTATCGACTGGAATTGCGTGGTTTTCAATATGCTGACGATAAAGGGTATCTATGGCCGCGAAATGTATGAAACCTGGTACAAGATGTCAGTGATGATAGAAAATGGCCTCGATCTAATGCCGATAATCACCCACGAGTATGACATCGATGATTTTCAGCAAGGATTCGACATGATGCGCTCGGGTCAATCGGGTAAGGTAATCCTGGACTGGACACAATAAGGAGAATTATCCATGTACGGTGAATTTAAAAATCATCTCGAACGACAACTCGACGATATTGAACAGCAGGGTTTAACCAAAACCGAGCGTATTTTATTATCGGCGCAGGGTGAAAACGTGCTGGTCGAAAGCGGTGAAGTGTTAAACCTGTGTGCAAATAATTATCTCGGCCTGGCACAGCACCCAGAGGTCATTGCAGCCGCCAAAACCGGACTCGATGAATGGGGCTACGGTCTCGCGTCGGTACGTTTTATCTGTGGAACCCAATCGATTCATAAGGAACTGGAGCATAAGCTTTCGGATTTCCTCGGAATGCAAGATACCATACTGTATCCCTCCTGCTTCGACGCCAATGGCGGCCTGTTCGAAACCCTGCTCGGCGAAGAAGATGCCATCATCTCGGACGAACTCAACCATGCGTCGATCATCGACGGCGTGCGCTTATGCAAGGCGAAGCGCTACCGCTATAAAAATAACGATATGGCCGATCTGGAACTGCAATTAATCGAAGCTAACCAGGCTGGAGCCCGTTTCAAACTGATCACCAGCGACGGTGTATTCTCGATGGATGGCTATATCGCCCAGCTCGACAAAATTTGTGATCTGGCAGAACAGTACCATGCGCTGGTGCATTTTGACGATAGCCATGCGGTGGGCTTCGTCGGCAAACAGGGACGCGGTACGCACGAGCTATGCGGCTGTATGGACCGCGTCGATATTACCACCGGCACCCTGGGCAAGGCACTCGGCGGTGCCAGCGGTGGGTATACCAGTGGACGCAAGGAAATAGTCGCATTGCTGAGGCAACGCTCACGACCTTACTTATTTTCCAACACTGTGGCGCCACCAGTGGTTGCAGGTGCCAATAAAGCACTCGATTTATTGACCGAATCCACCGAACTACGAGACCGACTCGAGGCAAATACGAAGTTTTTCAGGGCTGGCATACAAAAAATTGGCCTAACGGTATTGGAAGGCAGTCATCCAATCGTGCCAATCATGTTATTCGAGGCGCAACTGGCGACCCGCTACGCTAACTTGATGCTCGAAAAAGGTGTATATGTAATCCCCTTTTCGTTTCCCGTGGTGCCGAAAGG
>CBDUSZ010000123.1:0-10116 GCA_965370015.1 uncultured bacterium
CAGGGGGTTATTACGCCAGAATTGGTGAAAACCATGTGATGAATACCCACACATAATTCAAAAGAGCCAATTCATTCGACCGTCTGGGCTACGAGTTTGTCAGTCTCCGTCAGCTACCCCGCGTCGTCGCCAGGCAGCAATTTTCTCTCTAATCGAAGGTAAGAATATCAATAGGACCGCAATCGCCAGCAACGTGGCCGTCATCGGACGCTCCCACATAAAACTTATGCCGTCGGTCAGGTTCATCGCACGGCCAAAATTATCTTCCACCATCTGCCCGAGAATGAACCCGATCAGCATCGGTGCCAGCGGATAGCCGGCAAAACGCATGATAGTCGCCACTATACCCATGCCGGTGAGCATCAATAGCTCGGTAGAATTATTTTGGCCGATATAACTGCCCATCATGGTGAAAAATAGTATGAACGGGATCAGGTAATTGCGCGGCACCAGCAGTAATTTGGCAATATAGGGAATCAGCGGCAGGTTAAGAACCAGTAGTACAACATTGCCAATATACATAGAAATGATCACCGACCAGAATATGTTCGGGTTGTCGATCATCAGCCGTGGCCCCGGCGTGACATTGAGGGCAATCAGGGCGCCGAGCAAAATAGCCGTGGTGCCGGAACCGGGAATGCCGAGTGTCAGCAGTGGCACAAACGATCCTGTACAGGCAGCATTATTTGCGGTCTCAGGCGCCGCGAGCCCTTTGATTGAGCCCTTGCCAAACTCGGCTCGTTCTTCGCCTTTGGCCAGGTTGCGCTCGACCGCATAGCCCAGAAAAGAGGCGAGGGTGGCGCCCGCGCCAGGCATAACGCCGATCAAAAACCCCTGGATCGACTGGCGTCCGATGACCGGCGCTATTTGCATGGCTTCGGCTTTAGTAATACGCAGGTCCTTGATCTCACCACTGGCACCGCCGGTATTTGAACGCTTGGGGTCGAGTACCAGATACAGCGCTTCAGGCAAGGCGAACAACGCCATCGCCAGGGTGATGAAATTGACGCCGCTTTGCAGGTCCATTATGCCCATGGTAAAGCGCGGCGCGTTGAATTGCGCGCTTTCACCCAATGTCGCCAGGAGCAATCCCAGCACCGTCATCAACAAGGCCTTGGCGACATGGCCGGTTCCGGCAAACGCCGAGATCGCCGACAGGCCAACAACCATCATTGCAAAATATTCGGCGGAATGAAACAGCAGGGCAACCGAGGCCAGTGCGGGCGCGAATCCCATCAATAGGATTGCTCCAACTGTGCCACCGATAAACGAGGAGATCGCGGCTATGGTGAGTGCCTTGCCGGCTTTACCCTTACGGGCCAGCGGATAGCCGTCGAAGGCAGTCGCCACGGTGCCGGCAATGCCCGGGGCATTAATCAGGATCGATGAAGTAGAGCCGCCAAAAATCGCACCATAATAGACCCCGGCCAGCAGAATTAGTGCGGTGGAAGGTTCACCAATTTTGATCGCAATCGGGATCATTATTGCGATAATCGACATAGGCCCCAGTCCCGGCAGCATACCGATAACCGTACCGATCAGGCAGCCGGCGACGACCATTATAAGATTTTGTAGTGATAGGGCTGTCTCAAGCCCCTGGAGGATGCCTTCTAACATTCGATATCCTCCTTAAATAAACCAGGGCCAGGGACGCAGGAATATCCCCAATACTTCCTGGACCAGATACCAGATCAGAAACGCGGTAAAAACCGCTACGGGGATGAGTACAATATATTTTCGCTCTCCCAGGATCATACTACCACCCGCCAGAAACGACGTCGTCGCGATAAGGAAACCAATCGGCCGCAACAGCAGCGCATAGGCAACCATCAGTGCTAATAGAAATAATGCCTGGGCCAGCTTGTATTGGCGCATATTCCGATAATCAATTTCACTGGGATCTATTTCAGTATTGGTTTTAGGGCCTGTTTGAATCACCACCACCAGCCCAACAATGACCCCAAGAATACTCAGCAATTTAGGCATGGTGTTGGGCAAAAATACCATGTTTAGCTCGAATGGAAGCAGATTGGCCTCCATCGTGACGAACGCGGTGTATCCGTAAATCAGACAAATGAGGATAAATATACCGGCTATAGCGCGGTCAAGCGTCATGAAGGTTTTCCTTTTGGTAGAAACTATATTCTACATACTGAAAGGCCGGAGCTCAATCGAACAACTCCGGCCTTTTGGTCTACTAATAGATTAGCCTATTACAGGAAACCAAGTTTTGTCATCAAATCCTTGATAACTTTTTCCTGACCTTCAAGAAAGGTAACGAACTTATCGCCAGGGTTATGAATATTAACCCAGCCGTTGCGCGCACGCACAGTCTCCCATTCTGCTGTGTCGTACATTTTGCCAAGCGCGTCCCGATAAGCATTGGCCAGGCCCTCTGGTATACCAGGAGCCGCAAAAAATCCCCGCCAGTTGACGAATGTGACATCGACGCCCTGCTCTTTGAGCGTTGGAGCGTCCATGAATGCAGGAACCCGCTTATCAGACGTTACCGCAAGAATCCGCATCTCTCCTGATTTGGCCAGCGCAATTGCCTCGGAAAATCCGGTTGAACCGGCAGAAACTTCACCGGACAGGATCGCCGCATTTAGTTTTCCACCCGCATCATAAGGGATATATTTAACCTTGGTCGGGTCTGCGCCAGCACCCTGGAAAGCCATTGCTGCTACCAGGTGATCCATGCCACCTGGCACTGAGCCACCGCCAACAGCGACGTCGCGGGGGTTCTTCTTATAAGCAGCGACGAGATCGTTAAAATCTTTATAAGGGCTATTTTTGCCGGTGATAATTGCACCATAGTCACCGATGGTTCCGGCGATCATGGTCAGGTCACGGAAGTTATACGGAAAACGTCCGACCAGAGAGCGGATCACAATCGGCGTGGAGTTAACCATCAAAGTGCCGTAATTAGATTCCGCATTCTCAATCATGAAGCCGATGGCCTTACCGCCACCGCCGCCAGACATATTTTCATAGGATGCTGATTTTACGATACCCGATTTGGTCAGAGCTTCACCGGTACCACGTGCCGTACCATCCCAGCCACCACCTGCGCCACCCGGGATCAGGAAGTGGATTTTATTGATATCGGGCCCAGCCTGCGCCGCGATCGGCGCAATGCTCATTGCCATGCCGATACTACTGGCTAGTGTGAGCGCCAACAGGCTGCGGCGACTAATGCTTGAAATTTGAATCATTGGATTTTCCCTCCTATTTATTGGTTAATCGCAGCAAACTTACCCCGATAACAGTAGCCGAGGAACAATTGCGCGATATTGGGTTTTTATTTTATTTGGCCCATATTGTTCATACTGTTCACGAGGCGTGTATGCGCAAACCCGTCAGATCGAATTCGTTCGACCAAACCAACGGTACATCCATTCTCTGCGGCCGAATAAATTCGGCCCTACAAATAACCCTCGTAGGGTCGAATTCATTCGACCGCTTAAACCCGAATCAGCATCGACAATAGTGGCGTTCGGGCCGACCAACGCCCCCGTAAGAAACGTCTACCACGAGTTCGTTAGTGCTGACCAGATACTCCAGGTAGCGACGCGCAGTGGTTCTGCTGATGCCAATGTTTTGTCCAACCATTTCTGCGCCCTGCGAATCAGGGGCGGATTGAAACAATTCTCGCACCTTAACCAGTGTCAGGGCGTCTATGCCCTTTGGTAGTGAATTGACTGGACGATTGGCAGGGCTAGCGGTAATTGCTCGTGGTAGCAGACCATCAATATCGGACTGTTGCACTGTATCCAGTGCCTTCAAACGCTCAAAATGATCCCGGTATCGACTCAATGAGTCGCGCATTCGGCTAAATTCCAGCGGTTTGACGATATAGTCGAATACACCACCATGCATCGCGCTTTTCACCGATTCAACATCCCTCGCCGCGGTGACCAGTATGACGTCGATATTTCGATTCTCATCGCGCAGGGTTTTGAGGAAATCGAGACCGTTTCCATCAGGAAAATGAATATCCAGCAATACCAGATCCGGTTCCAGAATATCGATCATTTCGCGGCAGTCTTCGAGGTTGTGGGCTAGCCCTATGGCCTCGAAAGCATCCAGTTTTTCGACAAAGCGATGTTGAATTTCGGCAATACGCGGGTCATCTTCGGCGATAATGGTGCGAATTGGATTCATCAATAAGCCCTCCCTATGGAAATGGCCTTTTCTTCCAGATTTGCGTTCTTGGGCAGATAAATAATCACCCGTCCGCCACCACTTTCATGATTGTGTATATCTATTTGGCCGTGCAATTCTTTCAGGATGGTGGCAACCAGAAATAGTCCATAACCGTGGCCAGCCTCCATTTTTGAGCTTACGCCCTTTTCAAATATCCGCTGTTGTTCTACAACCGGTATACCTTCACCACTATCGTCGATTTCAAAAATCAAATCGTTTCCATAATCGCTCATCGTAAGTCTGACAGTCGACTTGCCGCCGTTATTTTTTTTCAGCTGAATGCGGGTGGCTTCGAAGGCGTTATCCAGCAAGTTTCCTAACAGTGTTACCAGGCGTTCGCGGGGTAGCTGTTCGGGGATATCCACCATATGGCTTTCGTGATCCACCACCAGCTCCAGACCCAGCTCGCGAGCACGATTGAACTTGCCGAGTATGCAGCCTGCCAGTATCGGATCAGGCACGGCGTCGACCAGCAGGTGAACCAGATCCTGGATGCCCTTGCTTTCCTGGCCGATGAGATCGAGCGCTTCGTCTTTAGCGTCGATTTGAATCAGTCCGGCGATAGTATGCAGCTTGTTGGCATATTCGTGGCTTTGTGAGCGCAGGGTTTCGGCATATTGCTCGATATGCGAGAGTTTGCGGGTCAATAATTCGAGTTCTCCCTTGGGCCGGAAGCTCGACACCACACCCGTGGTCTGCCCCTGCACTATGACTGGCAAATGGTTAACGATCAGGCTTTGACCATTCAGCCATGCCTCCTTGTCATGTTCTGGTTGACCGCTTTCCAGTACACCGAGGATATCGCTGTCGGGCAACACCTGTCGAATATCCTGCCCGGTGAGTGACTGGTGTTTTGGCAGGTTTAACGTTTCCACCGCTGTTTTATTGAAGGTAGTGATGATGCCTTCTCGGTCGATAGAGATAATGCCTTCGTGTACGGTTTCCAATGTTGCATTGCGTTCTTCAAACAACCGCGCTATCTCCTCTGGCTCGAGTCCGAAAAGAATGCGTTTAAAGTGCCCGGATATTGTCATGCCTACCAGCACGCTGATAAACAACGAAGCGATAACAATCAGGATGACGGATTTCTGGTAGCCGCTTATGGTTTCTCCCACACTATCAAGCATGTAGCCAACGCTGGTGACGCCGATGACTCTTCCCTGATCATCCAGTACAGGTGACTTGCCTCGCATCGAAGGCCCGAGACTACCTACCGCTTTAGAAACATAAGACTCTTTTTTCTCGATTGCGCGCCGATTGTCTCCACCGACACGCTTCTTGCCGATGCGGTCAACTATTGGGTGGGAAAAGCGAATACCGTCGAGATCGCCCACGACGATAAACCGCGCATCGGTTTCCTCACGTATCAGTTCCGCCAGGGGTTGTATTTGATTTACATCGCGATCGATCAAGCCCTGGCGAACCTGCGGCAAAGCCGAAACCACACGCGATAATTGTAACGCCTGATCACCGATCCGATCTTCCAGAACAACTTTTATATAGTGGTGGGTGAAACTGCCACTGATAATGGCCTGCAACAAGACCACAAATATGAATGCTAGCATCAACCGCGTTTGCAGTCGTGCCTGGGTAAATAATTTGGTGATAGCCGTCATAAACCCCCCTTTTCACCGCTGACTGATTCGGTTCGAACACGATCTTAGTGGTGATTATTTGCATAAACGCTGAAAACAGTATACCCAACTTAATATGAAATAGTTTTCCCCCTGGGATTAATTTCGCCCAGACTTTCAGCCCCTGCAGGCTACCCGCGCAAGCCGACGAGGGTATTTTAATCAGCTGTCAACAGGCGTAAGATGTAAGCAACCGGCTCGCTCATTGAGAGGTAAAGCCAGTGGAATTGAAACGCCTGATAGAGGAATCTACTGCGGTAAAAGTCATACTCGCGATTGCGTTGAGCTATTACCTGTTTGTTGATTATTCCCCCGAGCAGGATTCCATGCCAGTGGAAATTATTCCTGCTGCACAACAGAGCCACAATAAATCGAAGGTATCCAGCCAACCGGTGCTTGAAAATTCGAAGGATGTATCGTCACAACTAGCCCAGATAAGCTTTGACAGTCAGGTGCTGGAGCAGGAAATTCAGCGCTTGTTATTAAATGGGGAAGTAAAAAAGGCGACCACGAGGTTGCTCGAAATTGCCGCGCTTGCCATTGCGCAGGGAGATAAAAAGGAGCTCGGCAATATTATGCTGCTATTGGGGAAGGTTGAAACCGATAGACAGGAATTTGATAGCGCAGAAGTGTATTTGCAGGAAGCGCTCGATATAGCCCTGCAAACCGGGGATAGCCTGGCCGCCGCGCGTAGCTATCAGCAATTTGGCCGCCTGCATATTCGTTCCAGGGAGTTGGCGCGAAGCGCTGCCGAAGCATACGATAACCTGTGGATAGCCCGTCACCAGATATCTCGGGGGCAGTACCGCGCGGCTAAAGTCAATCTGCAACAGGTCATCGATGCCAATTTGGGCATACGCCGCTATGGTGCGGCTGCCAGCGCTTTTGAAACACTATCTAATTTTCACCGGCGTTTCGAAGACAATTATATGGCCCAGGATGCGGCGATGGAGGCCGCACGACTGTATGCCTCGTCGGGCCAAATTAACCGATCCAGAAGCATCCTCGAGTCGTTATATGGCGAGGAGGGGCTGAATAGCCTGCAAGTTAATTCGATGCGGGCTGAAATAGACGCGTTGTTTCAGCAACATCAAAATGATGTGGCGCAAACAGCCAATGCGCGTGATTACCAGATGCTATACCGTCATTACAAGGCCAGGGGCGATTATGTGCGCGCCTGGAAATTGAGGATTCTGGCAAGTGAAGCGCTGGCAAAAACTTCCTCACGATCCATGTATACACGCCAGCCAGATGTTCTGGCGATATTATATAATTCGAATTTTACGATGAATAAGGCAAGAAAATATTTAGATCAGGCGAGTAGTTTATTTGCCGATCAGGGTGAAGATATTTTGTCCGCTTCCACGCAGAATATGCACGCACTAATTTATTGATAACTTTCTTTCCGAAATCGTAGGACTGAATTTATTCGTCTACCATTCACAATGGTGACGCAATTAACCGCTTCAAGTTAGAAACCACACCCTCTGCATTATGCATCGTAGAGGAGTGATCTGCCTGTCTCTAATCATTTTTGGCCCAAATGCGGCGTGTCGCGTTTCGGTAATCTGAAGTCGCTGCGATGTTAGACGACCAGGCTTGCAATAATTACTCTCTGCTTCCATATCTGCCAATTTAGGCGGCGGCCTGTTGCATGAGGATAAATAAAAATGACTGACTACGAAGACGATGATTACGAAGATGATCTGGATCTGTCGACCTTGCCTGATGATGAGCTCGTCGAACAGATGCACGATGACCTCTATAACGGGCTAAAAGAAGAAGTCGCTGAAGGCACTCAGATTCTGCTCGACCGTGGTTGGGGTGCCAACAAGGTTTTGAACGAGGCGCTGGTAGCCGGTATGACTATCGTCGGCATCGATTTTCGTGATGGCATCCTGTTCGTGCCCGAAGTGTTGATGTCAGCAAATTCGATGAAAGCCGGTATGGCGTTGCTCAAGCCGCTACTGGCTGAATCAGATGAACCGGCAGCCGGTAAAATGGTAATTGGCACGGTCAAGGGCGATATCCACGATATCGGCAAAAACCTGGTGTGCATGATGATGGAAGGCGCTGGATTCGAAGTTATCGATCTCGGCATCAATACACCGGTAGAAAAATACCTCGAAGCCCTGGAAGAACATCAGCCTGATATTCTTGGCATGTCAGCGCTGCTGACTACCACTATGCCCTATATGAAAGTAGTCATAGACACGATGAAAGAAAAAGGTATTCGTGACGATTACATCGTCATGGTCGGCGGCGCACCACTGAACCAGGAGTTCGGTGACGCGGTTGGTGCCGATGCCTATTGCCGTGATGCAGCCGTGGCTGCCGATACGGCAAGGCAATTAGTGGCAGAGCGCCGCGCACTTTAATAGCGGTTAGTTGACAGATTTACAGGTGCGATATGGCAAAGAAAGCATCGATTCTGGTAATAACCTGTTCTGCCGTAGCGCGTGAAGTAAACAATATTAAAAAACTTGGTGCGTGGGCGCAGATGGATTTGCAAAGTATTACTGCCGACTTGCATGTCACGCCCGAGAAAATTCCCCAGGCTGTAGCCGACAAGATCGATAAGGCGCGTGATTCCTATGATCATATTTTTGTTGCCTACGGCGATTGTGGTACCGGTGGGGCGCTGGACAAGGTGCTGGAAGAGCGAGGCGTGAGTCGTTTACCCGGTGCGCATTGTTACGATTTTCTCGCCGGAGAAGAAACCTACGCTCGTCTTCAGGATGAAGAGCCCGGCACATTTTACCTGACCGATTTTCTCGCACGACATTTTGAAAGACTGGTAATCGGCACCCTTGGGCTGGACCGGCATCCCGAATTAAAGCCGCTATATTTCGGCAATTACACCCGCCTGGTTTATCTCGCGCAAACCGATTCCGATGAACTGACTGAAATGGCGCAAAAGGCAGCCGAAATACTGGGTCTTCGATTCGAGCGCATTTTTACCGGTAGCGGAGAAATGCTGCCGGCACTTGATGCAGCGATGCAGGCGGCAATGTGGCGAAGTTAAAAATTGTTTACTGGAACGATATTCCCGGCCAGGTGGTGGTACGCGTGGGGCGCCGCAGCACCCGCCTACGCCTGGCACCGCGATTTATGAAAGCGATTGAACGTGCTGCTTATCGCCTGAAAAAGCAACAGCAGGATGCGTTTTTCGACCCCTGGCATGACGTCGATCAGCCGTTTAACGGTGACATCCGCGAACAGGCAAAAATGCTCGTATTGCAGCTTGAAGAGCAATATCCGGAAGCAGTTCTGGACAAATTAATCCGTGCGAGTGGCAAAGATGAATTTCGCCCGCTGAATTCCTGACAGGAGTCAAAAGTGTACAAAATTCGCCAGTGGTCGGTAACCCATTCAAGAAAACTGGAAGCGTTTTATTATTTCTTCGAGCCTCTGCTTATCAGGCTTTACCCACTGTGGCGAGCGATTGGCCATGAGCGGGTAGAAAAACCATTTCGAATATTAGAAAAGGCAGCCAAGAGGTTGATGTTCGATTGTCAGATGTGCGGACAATGCACGTTAAGCAACACCGGCATGTCCTGTCCAATGAATTGTCCCAAGTCGATTCGAAACGGGCCTTGCGGTGGCGTAAGACTGGATGGTAATTGCGAAATCGAACCAGAAATGCCATGCGTCTGGGTGGAAGCCTGGCGTGGTAGCCAAAAAATGAAGAGATACGAAAATATTCGTCAAATTCAGCAGCCGGTAAACTTTAGTTATAAGGGCAGCTCGTCCTGGCTACGTGTAGCAGAGAAAGAATATACCGGCCAGCAAAGCGGATCGGTCGAATGATCGCGATTGACGACAATCACCCTGGTCGGCCTCTGTCTGGAAAGCCGGGGCATGTATCGGGTGGTCGACTTGAGCGCGTATTAAAGGCGGGACATTTTGCCATTACTACCGAGCTTGCGCCGCCAGATTCAGCATTGGCAGAAGACGTATACGCACGCGCACGGATTTTCGATGGTTATGTCGACGGCATGAACGCAACCGATGGTTCGGGTGCGAATTGCCATATGTCGAGTGTGGCGATGTGTGCGTTGTTAACCGCTGCGGGCTATTCCCCGGTAATGCAAATTGCCTGTCGCGATAGAAATCGTATCGCCATACAGGGTGATGTGCTGGGTGCTGCGGCGATGGGCGTCAGCAATGTTCTTTGCCTCACGGGTGACGGTGTTCAGGTTGGCGATCAACCAGAGGCAAAACCGGTATTCGACCTGGATAGCGTGTCGCTGCTGGAAACAATTAAGATTATGCG
>CBDUSZ010000124.1:0-9975 GCA_965370015.1 uncultured bacterium
CCTGGAATTTTGCCCGCTGGATGTTATAGTCCCGCGCTGCATCATCGCCGTTAATATCGATTTAATAGTGAATAGGAAGAATTCAATAGGAAGTTTTATTTATGTCAAAACCTAAAATTATCGTTACGCGCCGTTGGCACGAGACAGTCGAAAAGGTACTGGTTGAGAAGTTTGATACGCAATTGAATGAAGACGATCAGCCGATGTCGGTGGCCGAATTGCAGGATGCCCTGCGTAATGCCGATGCGGTATTACCCACCGTGTGTGACAAGGTAAATGCAGAGGTTTTAGGGGCAGACAATATCAGGGCGAAAATTCTTGGCAGCAATGGTGTTGGTTTCAATCATATTGATCTGGACGCCGCGAAGGCGGCGGGCCTTACGGTGACCAACACCCCCGAAGTTCTAACCAATTGCACTGCCGACCTGGCGATGACGTTGTTGTTGATGGTTGCACGTCGCGCGGGAGAAGGCGAAAGGCATGTCCGTAGCAAAGCCTGGAGTGGCTGGCGCCCAACCCACATGATGGGAACCAGCGTTACAGGCAAAACGCTTGGCATGATCGGGATGGGGCGGATTGCCAGGGCTGTTGCAGCACGCGCAGCAAACGGATTTGGTATGAGGATTATTTTCCACGACCCATTTCCACCACGCCCGGAAGATCTCCATGGGTTTTATGCCACCCAGTGCGAGTCTGCCGAGGAAGTATTTGCTAATGCTGATTTTGTATCACTACATTGTCCTGGCGGAAAAGAGACCTATCACCTGATTGGCGCCGAGGCTTTCGCGGCAATGAAGCCTGGTGCATATTTGATCAATACCGCCCGCGGCGATGTGGTCGAAGAAGCCGCGCTGGTCAGTGCTTTGAAATCCGGACAAATTGCTGGTGCAGGACTGGATGTTTACGAAAAAGAACCATCGATATCCGATGCCCTGCTGGAAATGGAAAATGTTGTTCTCCTGCCCCACTTAGGTAGCGCGACGATGGAAACCCGGATAGCCATGGGCATGCGCGTGGTGGAGAACATAGAGGCTTTCTTTGCCGGTAACACGCCGCGCGACAAACTGGTTTAACTTGTCACCGGCCCGGGCAATGCCAGTTTTATGGATATGGCGCTCACGATAGTAGATTAATATCCGGAATTTGGTTTTTGCCTCGTCACGAAGGCAAGGTTCGTAGGTTGGGCTTCGCCAACTCAGCCCAACCTACGGAATTGCTTCAAATATTCACAAGTTTTTTAAACAGCAGGTTCTCTATTCATGAATGAAGTCATGACATTGTTACGCTCACATCGGTCAGTACGAAAATTTACCGATCAACCTGTTGCACAGCAAGTCCTCGATGATTTGATCAAATGTGGCCAGGCCGCGTCAACCTCTAGCTTTATTCAGGCCTGTACTGTTATCCAGGTAGAGGATAGAGATAAGCGAGATCAACTGGTCGAACTCGCTGGCAATCAACCCTATATCGCCAGCGCTGCCAGGTTTGTGGTTTATTGTGCCGATATGAACCGTCATAAGATGGCCTGTGATATGCATGATGCGGATATGCTATCGGGCTACACCGAGCAATTTATTACTGCCACGGTCGACTGTGCACTTTTCGCGCAAAACGTGATAATCGCAGCGCAGTCGCTCGGCATCGAAGGGCTTTATATTGGTGGTATCAGAAATAATATCCAGGCGGTGACCGATTTACTTGAATTACCACATCTGGTCTACCCGGTATTCGGGATGTGCCTCGGCTATCCGGCACAAAATCCAGAGGTTAAACCACGCCTGCCGCTGTCAGTGGTATTAAAAAAAGATCGTTACAACGACAATGCTGACGCGAAATCGATGAATGACTATGACAACCAGGTGCGCGAATATTACAAAACTCGTACTGGCGGTAATAAAGACACGGCCTGGAGCGAACAGATTTCTGAAATGCTGGCCAGGGAAGCAAGGCCACATATGAAAGGGTATTTGAAATCGCGTGGATTTTTACTGAAATAATGAGATTCACAGAGAAATTTACGCGGCTAATTTTTTAGCCTGCCAGGGTTGGGTGCAATGGCTGACTTAATTTTTAATGTAATATACAGATTCTGTCTAAATTCGAAAAGTTACAAAACCTGTAGATACCACGGTTAGGGCATCAATAATAATTTAATAGTAATAATGGAGATTATTTATGTTTGTAATACTTTTAAAGTTTTCGGAAAATAAAAGCAAAGCAGGCGAATTAATGGAAGGTCACAACGAGTGGATAAAAAGAGGGTTTGAAGAGGGTGTGTTTTTATTAGTTGGCAGCCTTCAACCTAACCTGGGCGGCTGTGTAATCGCACACAATACATCATTATCCGAGTTACAACAGAGAGTAAAAGAAGATCCATTTGCTGCGGAGAATATTGTAAGTGCTGAAATTCTTGAAATTGAACCTAAAAAAGCAGATGAACGCTTAAATTTTCTTGTTGGCTCGGCTGCGTAAAAGAAAAACAAGCCCTAACAAAACGCTCGTGGGGACGCTGTGCCGGGTTGCGGCTTGCGCCCCACGGCTTTAACGTTATATAAATATCCAGGCATAGAAATATGGAAGCATCGAGAATAATTATAGGATTACTGTTTTTGGTAGTCGGTGTTGGGCTATTCCTGGGGGCAATAGTAATAAGGCTTCAAATGGAAAAAGAAGTAAAGGGTAGAAGCGTGGTTTATTGGAATAGCTTTCTGCCATATTGGAACTCAAAAAATTTTACTGTGAGGGGTAACTCTCTTAGAAAAACGTACAACATAATTTATTTTGTGCTTATTATTTATTCTTTAGCGCTGATAGCATTTATGAAAGCGAGTGAGTAGCGCAAATTCACTTAATAACCGCATACCGTCGGATCCCGAGCTGCCCCGGATAAAACCTTATTCGATAATACTCTAGCCAGCCTCCTCGCAGCCATTGGTTACAACGACTGCTCACTAAGTAGTTGAAGAGACTGACAGGTCACGTGACTGTGGAATTGATTTACATGCAAATAATCACGTTGTGATTGACGATGAGGACGAGCGGGTGTTCGAAAAGCGAATAAAAAACGACCTTATTTGCAAAATAAACCACCTGATATTATTCAATTTCACGCATAAGACCTGGCACAAATTCAGCGGGAAGGTCACTACAACCCGTTAATGCGGTGGAGTCACCATCTTCGATGATAAATTTAACCGCGTGAATGCATTCTGGACACCTGGTGTGTCTTTAACAGGAACGACGAATGATTAATTTCGAGTCCTGAGTAATCGCCTGTATGTTTTGCACCCAGATCTTTGGGAGTCGATTTTGATCAGTAAAATTCTTGCCTGGATTGAAAGCGACATTTTTGCATTAATCACCCATTGTTTTGATCTGTATCAAGAAATATAGATTTAGGGTCGTGCTATAAATAGGCTAAGGTTTCTCGTTAAGAAGAAAGAAGGTTCAATTAGTATCTGCCTGGAATGTAGCGGTGCAAGCTGCGATGAAAGGGCACTCGACGCCTAATCGAAATCGCTGCGGATGTAAGCTCCAGGGAGAATAATAATCGGCAAAAATTAGACGACGATTCGGCGTTAAGGGAAAACTTCATCCTGAGTTAAGCGGAAAATATTTTGCTGAGTGAAGCATGCCAGAATTAAAAAAGTCAGGAGTAGTTTCAATTCATGAATACCACAAAAATCAGTATCACCATTGTTTCAGGTTCGCTTGAACGCTTGCAGATGGCGGCGATGGTGGCCTCTGTGGGGGCCGTCAGCGGCAGTGAAGTCAGCGTCTTCCTTTCGATGAATTCGCTACAGTATTTTATCAAGGGCAGTAATATCAGTGCACCTACAGAAGGTTCTTTCGGTGAAGTCATGTCAGGCAAAAATGTCCCTGAATTCAGGAGCCTGTTTGAAAGCGCGGTGGAACTGGGTGCCGCCAAAATATTTCCCTGTTCAATGGCTATGGATATTCTCGAGACTGAAGTAGAGGATCTGGAACCCTATTTATCTGAGCCACTCGGATTGACAAAATTTCTGAGCATTGCTGCAGATAGCCAAATTTGGACCTTTTAACCCGGAGTAAAGTAATGGCAGAAAAGAAAATAATCGACGCCCGCAACACCTTTTGCCCGGGTCCACTAATGGAACTCATCGGCGGTATCAAACTCATCGAGGTGGGTGATGAAGTGGAAGTACTTTCTTCGGACAAAGGTTCAGGCCACGATATTCCCGAGTGGGTAAATAAAGTGGGGCATGAGATCGTATCTATCGAAGAAGTGGATAACATCTGGCATATAGTGATAAAAAAGACCAAGTAAACAGTAGGTAACCCAATAGAAAATAGGAGAGGAATATGAAAATATTGATTGTCGGCGGTGGCACTGGTGGCACCATCCTTGCCAATAATCTGGCCAGAAGATTGAAAGGTGAACTCAAATCCGGTAAGGCGCGGATCATCATGTTGTCCGCTTCGGACCAGCATATGTACCAGCCGGGCCTGTTATATGTGGCCCTGGGGCGGATGGCAGTGGATGAACTGTACAAAGATCAGGCCAGCCTGCTGGAACCGAGCATTGAATTCCACGTAGATCCAGTGGAAGAGTTCAACCTTGATGACAAGCAGGTTAAAACCAAGAGCGGCAAAACTATTGACTATGATCTGATAGTTATCGCTACCGGTTCTCGAGCAACACCTGAAGTCATCCCGGGGCTGGCAGAAAATTCTATCAACGTATATACCGAAGAGAATGCGCTAAACTTTTACAAGACCATCAGCAACTTCGAGGGTGGTCGTATTGTGATCGCTGTCGGGGTTCCTCATAAGTGCCCGATGATCCCGCCTGAACTAACCTTCACGCTGTACGACTACTTTAAAGATCGCGGTATTATCGACAAGGTTTCGTTCCATTACACCTACCCCATAGGACGGCTACATAGCCTGGAGCCGGTCAGTAACTGGATGCAGGGTGAATTTGCAAAGCGTGGTGTCACCTCTGAAACCCTGTTTAACATGAAGGAAGTGGATGGCAAAAACAAGGTGGTCAAAAGCGAAGAGGGTACCGAGGCGGCCTATGATTTGCTGGTCGCGGTACCGGCGCATAAAGGCATGGAGGTCGTGGAAGGTAGCAAGCTCGGCGCCGGTGGCTGGATTCCTGTCAACCGTAACCGCCTCAATATTGATGGTTATGAGAATGCATTTGCCATCGGTGATACGACTAATATTCCGATCAGTAAGGCTGGTTCCACGGCACATTTCGAAGCCGAGGCGCTGGCAGAGAATATCGCCTCCATCATCAAAATTGGTAGCCCGGTACGGGATTATGACGGTAAAGTATTCTGCTTTATCGAAGCCGGCAAGGATCGGGCCACCTATGCAGTATTCGACTACAACAACCCACCGGATCCCAAGCCTCCGACGAAGAGTGTGCACTGGTTCAAGATGGCCTATAACCAGCTTTATTGGGCCAGCGCTCGTGGGCTGCTTTAAAGGAGACACAATCTTATGACTGAAGCACAACAAAACTCTGTCGGCGTCGAGATTGAGAGCCTGATTGCCAGCGCTCAGGACTCGTTGACCGACGATATAGTGACACGTCTCAGTACCAATCTGAGCGAAAGCCTCGTTCTGTTGGATCGCATTAACCGTAGTGGTATTGACCGAGCCTTACCGGCCCTTGCGCAACTGGTAGATAATGGTGATCTGGAACGGCTGTCGGGATTAGCACGTTTGATCGGCGCCATGGAGGACTCTCTGTCGGATGATATCGTCAACCGTCTGTCGCTCATCATCACTGGCCTGGCGGCACTGGTGGATAAGCTAGCTCGTGACGATGGCTTTCTGCGCCTGGTTGAATTACTCGGCCAGGAAGAGGTGCAGAACACCCTGGTTGATATGCTCGGTGCTGCCTCGGCGGCTAAAACTGAAGCGGCTGCTTTACCACCTGCTAAAGGCGGTTTCGGTGGCCTTTGGAAAATGGCTTCTGATGCGAATACCCAGGAAGCATTACGCTTCCTGGTATTGATGATCAAGCAGCTTAATAAAGCGCATTGATAGTTGAAGATCGCCAGAGATTGATGGAATCTCTGGCGATAATGCGCCGAATGCAGGAACTAAAGGGTTAACTCCTGTATACATATATTGAGTACCTTATTTTAAGTTTCCCCCTGCCAGGCTATTAAGGCTGTATATTAAATATCGGTGGATAATCTGGCAAATACGATACCAGGATCAAGGTATTCTGGGGCTCTCATTGGTACGATTAGGCAATATGACTGGTTACTTTCCGAGTTGCGCTTTAATTTCATCCAAAGATGCTGGATCATCAATAGTAGACGGTACTGTATAGGGTTCGCCATCGACAATGCATCGCAGGGTCTTACGTAGGATTTTACCCGAGCGGGTTTTGGGCAAACGTGCAACCACAATAGCTTCCTTAAAAGAAGCCACCGCGCCGATCTCCTGTCGTACCAGGCTGATCAGTTCCTGTACAATTTGCCCGGGGTTTGCGTCCGGTGAATTTTTTAATATTACGAAACCCATTGGCATCTGGCCTTTCAGGTCATCGTGCCGGCCGATTACCGCGCACTCGGCGACCATAGGGTGGCCGCCGACTACTTCCTCCATTTCACCAGTAGAGAGTCGATGTCCGGCGACGTTGATCACGTCGTCGACACGCCCCATGATGAACAAATAGCCGTCCTCGTCATAATAACCGCCGTCACCGGTGACGAAATAGCCGGGATAGGTTTCCAGGTAAGATTCCTTGAAGCGTTCGACGTCGCCCCAGATCGAGGTCAGGCAACTCGGCGGCAGGGGCAATTTAATTGATATATAACCCTGTTCATTAGGCGCCAGTTGCTTGCCCTGGTCGTCGAGTATTTCGATGTTAAAACCAGGTACCGGTACGGTCGATGATCCGGGCTTAACCGGCATCGATTCGAGGCCGTGCATGTTAGCCGCGATGGCCCAACCGGTTTCGGTTTGCCACCAGTGATCGAGCACCGGTACTTTGAAGGTATCGCACAGCCAGTCGTAGGTAGGGGGGTCGAGTCTCTCGCCTGCGGCGAATATGGTTTTAAGACAGGACAGGTCGTATTTGGCAGCGAGTTTTCCTTCAGGATCTTCTTTTTTGATTGCACGAAATGCGGTTGGCGCGGTGAATATCGCTTTCACGCCGTATTCCGAGATAACCCGCCAGAATGCACCGGCATCGGGTGTCATCACCGGCTTGCCCTCGTAGAGAACCGTGGTGCAGCCATGCAATAGGGGGGCGTATACGATATAGGAGTGCCCCACGACCCATCCGACGTCCGAGGCGGCCCAGTAGACCTCGCCCGGTTGCATGTCGTAAATTGCACTCATGCTGTATTTCAATGCAACCGCGTGGCCACCATTTTCGCGTACCACGCCTTTGGGTTTGCCGGTGGTGCCGGAGGTGTACAGAATGTAGAGCAGATCGGTGCCCTTGAGCGGTACGCAGTCAGCTGGTTGCGCTGATTGCATGGCTGCCTGCCAGTCGACATCACGCCCGGCCAGCATCGCCGCGGAGGCCTGGGGGCGCTGGTAGACGATGCAGGTTTCTGGTTTATGGTCGGCAATGCGAATCGCTTCGTCGACCAGTGGTTTATATTCGATCACGCGGTCGATTTCGATACCGCAGGATGCAGTCAGCACCACTTTCGGTGTGGCGTCGTTGAGTCGTACCGCTAGTTCCGGTGGTGCAAAACCACCGAACACCACCGAGTGGATGGCGCCCAGGCGTGCACAGGCTAGCATCGAGATTAAAGCCTCTGGAATCATCGGAAGGTATATCACCACCCGATCACCTTTTTCGATGCCGTGCTGTTTTAACATGCCCGCGCACAAAGCGATTTCATCGCGTAGTTGGGTATAGGTGAAGGTTTTTTTCTGCCCGGTTACCGGTGAATCGTATATCAGCGCGAGTTGATCGCCTCGTCCGTTTTCGACGTGGTAATCGATCGCCATATAACAGGTATTCATTTCACCATCGGCAAACCAACGGTGAATGCCATTATCATCCACTGAAAGAACATTTTGCGGTTCTTTATACCAGCTAACCAGCTTGACTTTATCGGCCCAGAAAGCTTCCGGGTTTTCTATCGACGCCTGATATTCCAGTTGGTATGACATGCTCTAGCCTCTTGATTTATTTGATTATGGGGGTCTTTTTAGTGTATCGATAAGGAGTTAAATCATAATCCAATTTTGAAAATTCCTCGATGGGTTATTCAGCAACGCCAGGATCAGCGACAAAACACTGGTTCATAATTTCAATGAATCGCTGCGAAGGTGCCGAGAGGAATTTACCGTTACGAGTGACTATGCCATAACTTCGCCTGGGGAAGTACTGGCCTATCGGTATCACCTTCAATTTTTTTCGATCGTCGTCTGTAATACAAACATCAGTCACAACCGAGATACCCTGGCCCAAACTCACATAACGCTTGATCACCTCCCAGCCGCCTGCCTCCAGTGTTATCTCGAAATTTACATTGTGCTGGGCAAATACCATCTTGACGATGTGCCAGGTGCTTAGATGTCTAGGTGGCAGGATTAAGCCGTAATTTCCAATATCCTTAATAGTGATCTTTTCCATTCTGGATAAAGGATGATCGAGCGGTGTGATGATAACCGGGTTGTAGGTAACAATTGGATCGTAAATCAGGTCGTCAGGTACTTCGAGCATCGAGCCCACGGCGAAATCCACCTTGTCATTACGCAGCAACTCCATACCGTCGCGTCCGGTTACATTAGAAAGGCGTAACTTTATTGATGAATATTGATCGGTAAACAGTCGTACCGGGACGGGTAGGATATAAAGAATTGTCGATTCGCCAGCGGCAATATTTAAATCACCCGAGGTCAGGTTACCGCAGTGCGCGTCAAAGGTTTCTTTTAAGCGTTCTATGCCCTGTACGTGAGGCAGACATAAATCGTAGAGAATACTGCCTTCGGTGGTCAAAGTGAGTTTTGGTCCACTGCGTTCGAACAAGCGCGTGTCCATTTCTTCTTCGAGTGCGTGTATTTGCAGGGATATCGTCGGTTGGCTGGCAAACAGGGATTCAGCTGCTTTTGTCATGCTGCCCAGTTTTGCCGTCTGGCAAAATGCACGTAGTTTTTTCAGGTGATTTTGCTTGTAATAGGTATTCGCCATACCAGCGCCCTCTGTACGGATGTTGTATTGGTTAATCCAATGAGTTATTTATTATTAATCCGTTTATTCAATTATTAAATATTTAAATCAACCGTGTCAATAGAGATTGCCGATTTCGATAGTTTGCGATATCGGCAACAGGCGAAGGCATGAAATACTATGTCAAAAAAGTGCAAGAAGCCGAATTTGCAGCTGCGGACAAAAGATATGATTTTGTTTCGCGCCAACAGGAAGTAGGCGCCGAATACTTCGATGATGTCACCACGGTGATTCAGGGCGGCATATCATCGGTGACTGCAATGGCTGGATCGACCGAAGAAGACCCGTTCTAAACGCATTTCGATAAGTTAGCTAAAGGCGTGTACAGTTCTGCTGTATGCGCTTTTTTTTGTTTAAAGCCCATGAAACTGTATCAGTTAGGCAGGGTGCGGTAGCCAAACGGTATCGCAGTCTACATCGTTGATTTTTCTGGACTTTTGTGCCCCGGGTCTTTATTGTTATTATCTAACTAGAATAAGGAGGATAAGAAACATGAAGTTTAATAGCATTCGTGACATAGCAACACTCGGCCTCGTGGTCCTTGCACTTAGTGTATCGGGTATCTCGAAAGCCGGTGGTTTCAGCCAAATCTATATTTTCGGCGACAGTTTGTCAGACCCGGGCAATATTTATACGCTGACCGGTGAAACATCCAAAGCACCTTACCTGCCTATTCCAGAGGCAGCCTATGCCATCGGTGGTCACCAGTTTAGTAATGGAAAGACCTGGGCTCAGCGGTTCGCTCAAAATATGAACCTTAACAACGGCGGTAA
>CBDUSZ010000125.1:0-9769 GCA_965370015.1 uncultured bacterium
GCGCCAGGCGCAGCGACGACCTGTTCTTAATACAGCCTGCTACCATCCGCGAAATAATCTGCTAGAGTAGAGTCGCGCAACAGACCAAGAAACATCACTACAAACCATCATGATCACCTCAACCATTACTATTATCGGTTTATTGCTATCCAGCTACCTGCTCGGCTCGCTATCTTCGGCGATTTTGTTGAGCAAACTGATGGGCTTCACCGACCCCCGAACCGATGGCTCGAACAATCCCGGGGCAACCAATGTACTGCGCATCGCGGGAAAAAAAGCAGCATTTTTCACCCTCGTCGGCGATTGCCTGAAAGGCCTGATACCGGTATTGATCGCGCACTGGCTGGTGGATGATACATTCATCGTCGCACTCACTGGGTTCAGCGCCTTCCTGGGGCATTGCTTCCCACTGTTTTTTGGCTTCAAAGGGGGTAAGGGAGTAGCAACGGCACTCGCAGTAAGCGTTGGTTTTCAGTGGCTGGTTGGCGTCCTAACCATCGCAATCTGGCTTTTATTCGCCAGGGTGTTCAAGATTTCGTCACTGGCCGCCATTATTTCTTTTTGCGCCCTGCCCGCGCTGATCTACTGGCAGGAAGCATCTTTGGCGACAACGGCCGTGTTTACACTGATGTCTATAATCCTGATCTGGCGACATAAAAGCAATATTCAACGCCTGCTACAAGGTTCTGAGTCTTAAGGGCACGCGGAAAAATAGTGCTTTTTTGAGGTACCTCTAAGCGGCTATCGGGCTTAAATCTTGCAGCGACCATCGCGGCAGCACATCAAACACATCTTCATCAACTTGACCGACGCGTAAACGCATCGCGCCAGCGTATGCAATCATTGCACCATTATCGGTACAATATTCAGGTGCCGGATAAAAAACCTTGCCCCCGCGCTCCTCTGCTAATCCATCCAGCACCTGCCGTAAGCGCCGATTAGCGCCCACACCCCCCGCTACAACCAGGCGCGAATACCCAGTTTCAAATAATGCACGATCACATTTGATGCGCAAGGTGTCTACCACGGCGTGTTGAAAAGCAAATGCAATTTCGGCGCGTGTGGCTTCGTCTAACGGGCTATTTTGATGCACTGTATTCAACGCATAAGTTTTTAATCCGCTAAAACTGAAATCCAGCCCGGGTCGATTGGTCATAGGGCGCGGAAAGGTAAAACGCGAATGGCCAGTTTGATCGGCCAATGCTGCTAGCTCGGGGCCGCCAGGATAGGGCAGGCCAAGCAATTTAGCTGTCTTATCAAAAGCCTCTCCAACTGCATCGTCGCGCGACTCTCCCAGGATCCGGTAACGACCCAACGCCATAGCATCCACCAGCATGGTATGCCCGCCCGAAACCAGCAAGGCGACAAATGGAAATTCTGGGATATCGTCGGATAACATCGAGGCCAGCAAATGACCCTCCATATGATGTATGCCGAGCACGGGTTTTTGCATCGACCAGGCCAGGCCGCGCGCCAGACTGGCGCCGACCATCAAGGCGCCCATTAACCCCGGGCCACGGGTATAGGCTATCGCATCAATTTCTTCGATGCAGCCGAACTCATCGAGGATTTCCCGGATCAACGGCGCCGCTTTGACCACATGGTCTCGCGAAGCAAGTTCCGGCACGACCCCACCGTACTCACGGTGTTTTTCGATCTGCGAATACAATCGCTGCCACAATTGGCCGGTATTCGTATCGAATATGGCTATACCAGTCTCGTCGCATGAGCTTTCTATGCCTAAAACCTTCATTTATACCCCTTAAATCTCCACTTATTTGCGTTTGGCAATTGATATTTAATATTGCCTCCTTATAATTATCCGGCTCTAAAAGCGGCGCGGTTTGTTTTTGCGCCTGGTACCCATACAACCCGGACTATTTTTAATATGCCATCAGTCAAAGTAAAGGACAACGAACCATTTGATTTCGCGCTGCGTCGATTCAAAAGGTCCTGTGAAAAAGCCGGCGTTCTCACCGAGACCCGCCGTCGTCAACATTATGAAAAACCCACTTCGGTACGCAAGCGTAAATTAGCTGCCGCGGTTAAACGCAACTTCAAACGTATCTCCAAGGATTTCGGTACCAGAAGACGCTTATACTAGGGTTTCAAATCGATGCCTTCCGCTACACTAAAGCCTGAACTACTGACTGATATGAAGTCGTCGATGAAAGGCGGCGACAAGGCACGGCTATTAGTTATCCGTACGATGCTTGCAGCCATCAAGCAAATTGAAGTAGACGAAAGAATTGAACTAGACGACAACCGCATAATTGCTGTACTCGACAAAATGACGAAGCAGCGCCGCGAATCCATCGAACAGTTTTCTAAAGCTTCACGCGACGATCTGATAGCAATCGAGGAGTTTGAACTTAAAATAATTAAGGAATATCTTCCCGAGGCACTCTCCGAAACTGAAATCAATGAACTCATTGAGCAATCGATTCAGGCCAGCGGGGCTTCGTCTATTAAGGACATGGGCAAGGTAATGGGGTTGCTCAAGCCTCAAATGCAAGGTCGCGCCGATATGAGCAAGGTAAGTCAGCAGATAAAGTCCAGGCTCGACTCAGCCTGACGGTAACAATCTGATGTCTAATGTTTTCCAGTTTATGGAGGTACAACGCGCCGACCCCGCTAAAAATCCCGCCGTTAGCCGGGTAAAAGAATTCAACGAAATATACACCGATTTTAATCAGCGGGACGCTGCTAATCAGTCGGCGCGCTGCATCGAATGCGGCAACCCCTACTGCGAATGGAAATGTCCGGTGCATAACTATATTCCCAACTGGCTTAAAATGGTCGCCGAAGGCAACCTGCTAGAGGCAGTCGAAATGTCGCACAAAACCAATAGCCTGCCAGAAGTCTGCGGTCGAGTATGTCCGCAAGACCGGCTCTGCGAGGGCGCCTGCACGTTAAACACCGGGTTTGGCGCAGTAACCATCGGATCAGTCGAAAAATACATTACTGATACCGCGATCGCACAGGGCTGGTCACCCGATCTATCTGCCGTGGTTGACAGTGGCAAAAAGGTAGCGGTAATCGGTGCCGGGCCGGCCGGAATTGCCTGCGCCGATGTACTCGCACGTAATGGCGTGAAATCTGTTGTCTACGATCGATATCCGCAAATTGGCGGCTTACTCACCTTTGGCATACCGCCGTTCAAACTCGAAAAAGACGTCATCACACGTCGACGCACGATATTCGAAAACATGGGGATTGAATTTCGCCTGAACACTGAAGTTGGCAAAGATGTCGACTTCGGCCAACTGCTCTCAGACTACGACGCAGTATTTCTCGGCATGGGCACCTACACCTATATGAAGGGCAACTTACCCGGCGAGGACAAGGCAGGTGTATTCGAAGCACTGCCCTATCTGGTTGCCAATATCTATCATGAAATTGATTTTGCTACTGACACGGTCCCCGAGTTTATCGACTTTGCGAATAAAAATGTTGTCGTCCTCGGCGGCGGCGACACTGCGATGGATTGTAATCGCACCGCCATTCGGCAGCAGGCCAGCAGCGTCACCTGCGCCTACCGGCGTGATGAAGCCAACATGCCTGGTTCGATGCGCGAGGTGACCAATTCCAAAGAAGAAGGCATTCAGTTTTTGTTTAACCGGCAGCCGGTGGAAATAGTAGGCGAGACCAGAGTCGAGGGCGTCAAGCTGGTATCGACGAAGCTCGGTGAAGCGGACGAACAGGGTCGCCGCAGGCCCGAGGTAATTCCGGGTTCAGAGGAAATTATCCCCGCTGATGCTGTTGTTATCGCGTTCGGGTTCCGCCCGAATCCACCCGACTGGTTTTCAAAATTTACTATTAACATTGACGATTCTGGGAAGGTAACCGCTCCTGAACAGAGTGCTTATCCATTCCAGACATCGAACCAAAAAATATTTGCCGGGGGCGACATGGTACGTGGGTCAGATCTGGTAGTCACAGCAATTTATGAAGGCAGAAAAGCAGCAGAAGGAATGCTCGACTTCCTCGAGGTATAAAACATGAGTTTCCCGTCGTTAAAAAATGACCGATTAATTAAGGCCCTGTTGCGTCAACCCACCGACACCACGCCCGTATGGATTATGCGTCAGGCCGGGCGATACCTGCCCGAATACCGGGAATCTCGTAAAGGCGCTGGCGGCTTCCTCGACCTTTGTAAAAACAAGGAACTCGCTTGCGAGGTGACGATGCAGCCACTGCGTCGTTATAATCTCGATGCCGCCATATTATTTTCCGACATCCTGACAATTCCCGATGCGATGGGTCTGGGTTTATATTTTAGCGAGGGTGAAGGACCTAAATTCGAAAGACCGGTGCGCAATAAAAGTGATATTGACAAATTATTCGTACCCGATCCATTCGATAAATTACGCTATGTCACCGATGCCGTCAGCCTGATCAGAACTGAACTCGATGGCGCAGTACCACTCATTGGTTTCAGTGGCAGCCCCTGGACCCTGTCGACTTATATGGTTGAGGGCAGTAGCTCTAAAGATTATCGACACGTCAAAGGCATGATGTATGAAAACCCTGCATTAATGCATCGACTGCTGGATACACTGGCGCAATCGGTTGTGAGCTATCTGAATGCGCAAATTGAAGCCGGCGCCCAGGCAGTAATGATTTTTGACACCTGGGGTGGCGTTTTAACGCCGCAAACCTACCGTGATTTTTCCCTCAACTATATGCAACAAATCGTATCTCAGTTAAAGCGGCAGCACGATGGCCAAACCATACCGGTTACCCTGTTTACCAAGGGCGGCGCACAGTGGATCGAGTGGACTGCAGATACAGGCTGCGATGCGATTGGTTTAGACTGGACTATCAATATAGACGATGCCAGGCGACGGGTCGGTGACAAGGTAGCCTTGCAGGGCAATCTTGATCCCTGCATTCTGTACGCATCACCTGAAGCTATTCGCGATGCGGTGAAGGACGTAATAACAAGATTTGGCGGCAATGCTGGCCATGTATTTAACCTCGGCCATGGCATTCATCAAACCGTGGATCCTGACCGCCTCGCGGTATTAATCGACGCGGTACATGAATTCGGCTACGAAATTCGCCAATAGTTATTTCTCTTGCTAATGCGCCATTAGCGCCAGCTGACCCTGCAAGACTACCAGTCTCGCAGTTTAACCAAAGGCGACTTTTGGCAGTAAAATCAGATCGATAGAGACGAATTTTATGGGGCGCAAAAAATACAGTTTGCACCTGTGTAAATTCGCCCCAATCTCGCGGCATCCAGACTAGCCCGCATAATGCATGAAGGGAACGAAGAGCAGGGGAAATATGGCAAACAAGGTTGGTCGATCGCCCGCAGATTCATAGCCGTAGCTATGGGTGAATCGGATAAAGGAAAAGATCCTGTGGATCTTTTCCCCGGTGAACGGGTTGCTCACGGATGAGCAACCCTGGATCAACCAGCCTGGCAGGACAGCCAGGCGCAGGTGAAAGGGGGATCGATCAAGATTGGCAGCCAGATTTTTACTGAATTCGTTCAGATACAAACTGTATATTTGAAATATAGTAGTATTTGCGCCTAACTATTTGAATTTGTTGATAAATATTGTTAGTTATCATCGCCTTCATGCAATATGTGGGCTAGAATATATCCTCGGCAAATTCTTCCTCGTTTTCCGATAATGCACCCTGGGTTGGCGATATGGAACCATCACCCAGCTGTTCAACGATTTTTTCTTTCGGCGCATTTTCAATCCTGAAAATTTCGAATCTGCTATTTACTGTATCTTGCCCCGCGCGCTTGCCGGTCTGTGAGTTAATTCGTACCGAAACCAGTCCATCAGGCTGCTCCTCGAGGTTTTCAGGGCTACCATCCAGTGCTACTTTCATGTAACCCAGCCACATAGGTAAAGCAGCACGGCCACCGGTCTCGCGACTCCCAAGCGTTTGTTGATTATCAAATCCAACCCAGGTCGTGGTCACCACCTGATCATTGAAACCACTAAACCAGGCATCGATCTGGTCATTGGTAGTTCCGGTTTTACCACCGATGTCAGCCCGCCCCAATGCCTTGGCTCGTACCGCTGTACCACGACCCACGACTTCGCGCATCATCGACCGCATGATAAAGGCATTTTGAGCGGATATGACTCGCGGCGCATATACAGGCGTCTGATCGATTTCGGCAGCCTGATCCTCGTCATCCAGTGCCGATGCTTCAACACCGTTATCGGCGGTTGTAGTTTCGCTAGCGGATGTTACAACTTCGACCTCTGGCTCCAGTTCAAGGCTTTCCAGTGATTCCAGTTCACAGCCCTGGCATACACTCGGCGGCTCTGACTGAAAAATAATTTCACCATCCCCCGACTCAACGCGGCTGATGATATAAGGATCTACCAGGTATCCTCCGCTGGAGAAAACCGCGTAAGCGCGAACGATTTCCAGGGGTGAAAAAGCGCCACTACCCAGAGCCAGGGAAAGGTCGTACGGCATATCGGCGCGTTTGAATCCAAATCTTTCTGCATAGCGTGTCGCATGACGCAACCCTATGGCCTGTAATATTCGGATCGACACCAGATTTCGTGATTTTACCAGGCCTTCGCGCAAACGCGTCGGGCCATAAAATCTACCCGAGTAATTTTCTGGACGCCAGGTAGCTTCAAGGGAATCGTCATCAAAAACTACCGGCGCGTCATTGATTATACTCGCGGCGGTAAAACCCCTGTCGAGTGCTGCCGAGTAGATAAAAGGCTTAAAATTCGAACCGGGCTGGCGCTTTGCCTGGGTGGCGCGATTGAATTTACTCTTAAAATAATCGAAACCTCCAACCATGGCTCGAATTGCACCATCGTACGACTCCATCGACACGATGGCACCCTCGACTTTCGGGATGTCGGCGAGCAACCACTGATTGTCGCGTTGTTCTAACCAGATCACATCGCCGACCGATAGAACATCCTCAATTGCCAATGGCTCATCACCCTGTTTATCGGCCTCTATGTAGGGTCTGGCCCAGTCGATACCACCTATGAAAGGTAGCTCGATATTCTCATAATTTGAAATCAGCACTGTCGCCGTAGTTTTATTTTCGATTTCCGTATCTGCGGCTTCACTGCTCGCAGTCTCATTCTCAGCTGGTGGTTTTTCGCCCCCGGTGTCCTGGTTCAGATTTATCGATATCACCACGCCTTTACGCAATCCGCCGATTCGTTGATCAGACACCATATCCAGGTCAAACGGATCTCCAGTTAGTATTTTCGAATCATCGTCGACTGCTGTATCGGCAGGTTGTGCAAGCAAATCCTGCAAATCAATGGAAGCGATAACACCCCGATAACCGTGTCGCCGGTTGTAATCTAATAAAGTCCTGCGCAAGGCCTGGTTAGCGACTACCTGAAGCTCACCATCGATACTGGTATAAACATTCATACCGGTCTTATAGACTTCTTCGCCGTACTGTTCGAAGAGCTCGGCGCGTATCATTTCGGCAACATAATTTGCGTCAGCGATGGTTCGTGTCGCGTATAGATCAGCGGTGACAGGCTCAGCCTGCGCCAGCTCATAGGCCTCGTCGTCTATAAAATGCAATACCCGCATGCGACTCAGAATATGGTCTCGCCTTATCAAAGCCCGCTCGGGGTTAATAATCGGATTATATTTAGAGGGAGCTTTTGGTAAGCCGGCGATCATCGCCGCCTGCGCCAGACTCAAATCTTCCAGCGCCTTGTCATAATAAACCTGCGAAGCCGCAGAAATTCCGTATGACCGATGCCCGAGAAATATTTTATTGAGATATAACTCGAGTATTTTTTCCTTGCTCAACTCGCTTTCTATTTGCAGTGCCAACAAAATCTCATTAAGCTTTCGCAGGTAAGTTTTTTCCGAACTGAGGAAAAAGTTGCGCGCCACCTGCATGGTGATGGTACTGCCACCGCGGGTTTTCTTACCGGTTACTACCAGCTCATAGGCAGCAGCAGCCAGGGCAACCGGATCAACGCCCACATGATTCCAGAACTGGTCGTCTTCCGCTGCAATAAAAGCATTTATGACATGCGTTGGAATATTTTCGAAATTAACCGGAATACGCCGATGCTCACCAAATTCGGCCAATAATATGTCGTTTTTATCATAAACTCGCAGCGGCACCTGTAGCTGCGTGTACTCCAGATTCTCAATAGACGGTAGCGCGGGGATTAAAACACTATAAATATAGAATATGCCAGCAAACAGCACTATAGACCCTGCTGCAAACAGCCAGGATAGGATTTTTACTAGTTTTTTCATAAAGTTAGGCTATATATGTAATGAAACACATGAAAAGTATCGACAATATCAAATTCTTGCACTAGACTCATTTTTGATTAATTAGAATAATTTAACATTTTATACACTTACAAGTAGGTCTTAATGTAATTTATAATTAAGTTCTATTATAATTAGGCACATGCTCTGAGGGACACCTGTGTTTTTATCACAAAAAAAACCCCCGCTGATCGGGTTAGACATCAGTTCCACATCGATAAAGCTGATGGAACTAAGTAAAACCGGTTCCAGCTATCGGATCGAAGGTATCGCTGTCGAGCCCTTGCCCGCTAGTGCGGTGGTCGAAAAAAACATTACCGATATTGAAGCTGTAGGCGAAAGTGTAAAGCGTGCGCTGAACAAGTCAAAAATTAAATCAAAATTTGTAGCCATCGCGGTTGCCGGATCCTCGGTCATCACGAAAAAAATCAATATGCCCGCGAATCTCTCGGAAGATGAAATGGAAGGGCAAATTCAGCTCGAAGCAGACCAATATATACCCTATCCACTAGAAGAGGTTAATCTCGACTTCCAGGTAATGGGTATCACCGAAAATAATCCCGAAACAGTTGACGTATTACTGGCGGCCTGCCGAAGTGAAAATGTTGATGAGCGGGTTAGCGCGGTAGAACTGGCTGGCCTGACCGCCAAAATCGTAGATATCGAGGCTTATACCGTAGAAACCGTATTTTCCGTGATGGCTGCGCAAATGCCCGATGAAGGCATGGACAAAACCATTGCCATCGTCGATATTGGCGCCACCATGACCAATCTAAGTGTCATACAAAATCACAAACTAATTTACACCCGTGAACAAAATTTTGGCGGCAAACAGTTGACCGAAGAAATTATGCGGCGTTATGGGTTGTCCTATGAGGAAGCTGGGCTCGCCAAACGACAGGGTGGATTACCCGATAATTACGAGCCCGAAGTACTCGAACCTTTCAAGGAAACTACCGCGCAACAAGTCAGTCGGTTTTTACAGTTCTTCTATTCGGCAGGCGGGTCTGATGGCGATATAGACCATCTGGTATTAGCTGGTGGCACCGCGTGTTTGCCAAATCTCGCGGAACTTACCGAGTCGCATATTGGCGTGCCAACTTCGATAGCCAACCCGTTTAACGATATGTCATCGTCAAGCAGGGTCAATAAAGCCAACCTACAGGCTGATGCACCTTCATTTCTGATAGCTGCCGGACTCGCCATTCGAGGAGCTGAATACCAATGATAACCACCATCAATCTCCTCCCCTGGCGCGAAGAACTGCGGCAGGAGCAGAAAAAACAGTTCAGTGTGCTCACTGTGCTGCTGATGACCCTGGCAAGTTTTATCGTACTCCTGATGTATGTTCAGATGAGTGCCAAGATTGACTACCAGCTCTCACGAAACAAGTTTGTAAGCACTCAAATAGCCAAACTGGACGAAGAAATTGCCGAGATCAGAGATTTAAAGAAAGTTCGCCGTAGCCTCGTAGAGCGTATGGAAGTAATACAGGACTTACAAC
>CBDUSZ010000126.1:0-9698 GCA_965370015.1 uncultured bacterium
TCCAACGATCATTCTGTGCAAAAAGAATCCACTACTCATTTCGGTTTTGACGAAATACTTGCCTCCGATAAACAGGGACGTGTCGGCAATGTATTTGATTCGGTAGCGAATAATTACGATTTGATGAATGATGTCATGTCCTTTGGTGTTCACCATCTGTGGAAAAAATTTACCCTCGAGCTGTGCGGCCTGAAAGCCGGACACTGCGTCCTTGACCTGGCCGGTGGTACCGGCGATCTGGCGATCAAGCAGGCAGGCCTGGTCGGTGAAAGTGGACAGGTTTATCTCGCCGATATTAATGCCGCGATGCTACGCCAGGGGCGAGATCGAATCATCGACAAGGGCCTGGTCGGGCGTATTAAAACCTTACAGTGTAATGCCGAAATCCTGCCTTTTGCTGATAATACCTTCGATTGCATCACCATCGCCTTCGGCCTGCGCAACGTCACCGATAAAATTAAAGCGCTCAATTCGATGCGGCGCATACTGAAACCGGGTGGGCGTCTGTGCGTACTTGAATTTTCCAAACCGGTTTGCCAGTCGTTAGAAAAAGTCTACGATTTTTATTCGTTTAAAATATTACCCCAGCTTGGCGAGTGGATTGCTCGAGACCGCGCTAGCTACCAATATCTTGCGGAGTCAATTCGCATGCATCCCGATCAGCAGGCTTTAAAAAGCATGATGATCGATGATGCCAAATTTGATGAAGTGACCGTGTATAACCTTTCCGGTGGCATTGTTGCACTGCACCGCGCTTTTAAATATTGAGGCTCTGTGATAATCGAAATTCACCTCGGCAGTCAATTTTGCGCTGGTATTCACCAGGGCCTGGCTGGAAATGCTCGCAGCTTTCGCTAACACCTTACTTGGTGTCGTTGAAATCGGCGGTAACCGCCTGTTGTCGCTAGATCAACAGGTAGTCGATCGATGCCGTGAATTGCACAACCGTTGCATTGAAATCCATATCACCGATCTGGACTTTCGCGTGTATTGCCACCCCGGTATCTGGGGCATGCGGCTAAGCCTCGATAATCCTGTAAAACCCGTCGATGCGACTATCTCAGGACGTCTGATGGCGTTGATTAGTCTTGCCACGCAGGAAGACAAGATCAGTACCTCGATTCAGGAAGGGGTTAGTATCAATGGCAATGCCGCGGTGGCACAGCAAATGCAGAAAATATTTACCGAACTAGATTTAGACTGGGAAGAGGCACTTTCTCATTATACCGGCGATATACTCGCATACCGTATCCACCGGCAGGCATGCAGTGCTGGTGACTGGCTGCGCCAAAGCGTGATTTCGTTGTCACAAACCAGCAGTGAATATTTGCGCGAAGAGAGCCGGCTGAGTCCGACCCAGGTCGAATTTGAGCGTTTTCAGCAACAGGCGAAAACCCTCAAGCAGGACGTCGAGCGCGCCGAGGTACGCCTGCGCCATCTTATTCGGGCCTTAGCGGGTAGCACTAAAAAATGAATACTCTATATCGATTAGCAGTGATTAACTTCACCATGGCTCGGTACGGGCTGGATGAAATTATCCTGTCGATCCATTTTTTTCGACCGTTGCGATTCCTCGGCTTAATTAATCCGTTCAACTGGTTTCGTAGCAACTCGCTCTCACAGGCAGAAAGGCTGCGGCTGTGTATCGAATCACTCGGACCCATATTCATCAAGTTTGGACAAATGCTCTCGACCCGGCACGATTTACTGGGTGAAGACATAGTTGCCGAACTGGAGAAATTACTCGACCAGGTACCGCCTTTTCCACTTGGTCAGGCGCGCAGTATAGTCGAACAGGAACTGGGTAAACCGATCGAGCAGGCCTTCAGGTCTTTCGATGAAAATGTATTGGCCTCGGCCTCAATTGCGCAGGTTTACAGCGCTGTATTACCCGAAGGTGAATCTGTTGTGGTTAAAATTGTGCGCCCGAATATTGAGGCGCGTATCACCCAGGATATTCAGTTATTAATGGTGTTAGCACGCCTGGCCGATCGTTACTGGCATGAAGCGAGCCGGCTGAAACCGATAAAGATAGTCGAGGAGTTCGAAAAAACCCTGCTGAATGAGCTTGATCTGGTGCGTGAAGCGGCAAACGCGAGCGAGTTACGGCGCCATTTCGAGGGTTCTAACGATCTTTATGTACCGAAAGTTTACTGGGATTACTGCAAAACCAGAGTCATGGTGATGGAGCGTATTGAGGGTATTCCGGTGTCCGACATCGAGCAGCTTAGACAACACAATATTAACCTCGAAGTACTCTCCCGCAAGGGGGTTGAAGTATTTTTTACCCAGGTATATCAAAATAATTATTTTCATGCCGATATGCATCCCGGCAATATTTTTGTGTCTCCCGACAACCCGGACGATCCGAAATATATAGCAGTGGATTTTGGTATCATGGGAGGGCTATCGACTCCAGATCAGCGTTACCTGGCAGAAAATTTTGTCGCCTTTTTTAATCGTGATTATCGTCGTGTTGCGGAACTACACGTGGACTCTGGCTGGGTAGATAGCGATACCCGCATCGATGAATTCGAAGCCGCGATACGCGCCGTATGCGAACCCATTTTTCAGCGTCCGTTATCCGAAATTTCTTTCGGCCAACTGTTACTGAGACTGTTTCAGACCGCGCGCCAATTTAATATGGAAATCCAGCCACAATTGCTGTTGCTGCAAAAAACCTTGTTGCATATAGAGGGCCTGGGGCGTCGGCTTTACCCGGAACTGGACCTCTGGGACACCGCCAAGCCGTTTCTTGAACGCTGGTTAAGCGAGCAAATGGGCATGCGTGCACTGGTGAAAGGGTTTAAAAAGAATTTACCCTATATCGCTGAAAATTTACCGGATTTACCGCAACTAGCCTTCAAAACCCTGCATAAAATTGCCAATGATGAATTGCAGATCGAATGGAAGTCGAAGGAGCTTGCGTCGCTGAAAAAGGAAATTCGGCAGGCCAATTCACGTAACACTCGAGCGATTATCGGTGGCAGTTTTGTCATCAGCGCGAGCATTATTGCCGGCCTCGATGGCCTTGCCCCGATGATGGTCGGTAGTGGTCAGTTCCTGATGCCGCTGATCAGTTGGGTATTATTGATTCCAGGCCTGTACCTGTTGATCAGTAGCCAATGGACGGATTCTTAAATTGGTTCTGCCTGTAGGGTCGAATTCATTCGGCCAACAATGATTGGAGAAACGCCATTGGCCGAATGAATTCGGCCCTACAGTATTATCCATTCGATCTGGAGAGGAGCCGTTTAAAGATAACCGCGATTAACAGTCATCGCTGGTTAAATTCAGATTCAAACGCTTACCGTGCTGGTAGCCCTTCCAGTAGATAGCTTTTACTTGTTGCAGATATTCTTCTGGTACGGATTTGAAAAAAGCGTTGTAATCGCGGGTAAAAACCTTGTCGCCATCACAGACCTTGCGCTTATAAGCGAGTTGCCCACTGAGTTCGGCGATACGTAAATGTCGCAGTTTTGGCTCTTCCGGGGGCAGTTCCTGTTCGACTACTTTTTCCTCAACTTGCGGTTTTTTCTGTTCTTCGTCGGTGTCTGGCTCGGCTAGGGTTTTGGTGATCTTTCTCGATAGGGTTAGACGCGCACATTCGTCTTCGGACATTAACGCCGTGTTCTTGCTGCTTTTCTCGAAACCTTCATCAAATGCTTCGCGCATCGCATTTTGAATTTCCTGTTGCTGAATTTGTTGCACACGCAAGGTAAACTCCGACAACACATCAGTCTCTTTACATTGCAGTCTGGAAAAGCTCAGCGAACCGAGAACATTTGACATATTGACGACTTTTGTAATTGCCTGTTCTATGGATATGGAGGCAGATTCTGCATTTTCGTCGTCCGCTTTAAGTTCCTCGTTATTGATAACACTGATCGCCTTGTCGATTATCACAATGACTGAATTCAATCCCTGGTCCTGTAATTCGGCATGGCTGGAAAAAGGCAGGGCGGTTAATGCGCAGAAAAACAATAGCGCGGTTGTGAGGCGAGTCATGAGCGTTCCATCCGTTTCATATCGAGGCATTAAATCATGTATGGCAAAATTCATCCAGTCAGTGATTTGGCAGTTGGCAGCGCGTTTTGCGCTGTGGGTTAAATTCGAGGATAATGCGCTCACTTTTTCCCCCGATGTAACAACTTGAAACACCCCAGCGCCTCCCCATGGTTTAGATGGACCGATTTTTCTGCGAGAAAACTCGATCCCGAGATCGTTTCCTGGCTTGGCGATCAGGGTTCTTTAACCAGTCGTCTGATGGATATTTGCCCGGATCGGTTCTCGGTTCGAGTGCTAGATCAACAATGGGTTAAGCCAAGTATCGACGAGGCGAAATTATTAAACATCCCATTCCGGCAAACCGCAGTGTTAAGGCAGGTACAGTTGTTATGTGGTAAAACCGTTTGTGTGTACGCGCGTTCTATCATTCCCCTGAAAACCATGCGTGGCAAGCACCGCAGATTACGCCACCTTGGCAACCGCCCGCTTGGCGCCTATTTGTTTTCCAATCCAGGCCTGGTTCGCAGCGGGCAGCAGCTGGCCAGGATTGCGAAAAATGATCCTTTATTCGAAATCGCAACCTCCGGCAGTGATCACAAATGTGAACAAATCTGGGGCAGGCGCTCGCTGTTTACGATTGACGGAAAACCCTTACTGGTGAGTGAGTTTTTCCTGCCAGCATTGTTTGAGAAGTTTTAAAAAATGCAAAAAACAGCCCATAAAATTAGCTTTGTCAGTCTTGGATGTCCTAAGGCTACAGTTGATTCTGAACAGCTAATCACGCAGCTGCGAGCCGAGGGTTATGACATCGTAGCCGGCTACGATGAAGCCGATATGGTGATTATCAATACCTGTGGATTCATCGATTCAGCAGTTGCGGAGTCACTCGATAGCATAGGCGAAGCGATGCGCGAAAACGGCAAGGTGATTGTCACCGGCTGCCTCGGCGCCAGGTCGGAGCTGGTGCGTGAAAAATTTCCAGATTTACTGGCAGTCACCGGCCCGCAGGCGAAAAATGAAGTGATGCAGGCCGTACACAGGCAGTTACCCGCGGCACACGACCCATTTTTCGATTTGGTGCCGGCGCAGGGCATCAAGCTAACACCGCACCATTACGCTTACCTTAAAATATCCGAAGGCTGTAATCACCGCTGCAGCTTCTGCATCATTCCGTCATTTCGCGGCGATCTGGTCAGTCGTCCTATTGACCAGGTAATGCAGGAGGCTGAAACCCTGGTCGCAGCCGGGGTGCGGGAGATACTGGTGATTTCGCAGGATACCAGTGCCTACGGGGTAGATTTGAAATATTCCACCCGGTTTTGGCGGGGGCAACCGCTGCAAACCCGCTTTTATGATCTCGCCCGGGCACTTGGCCAACTCGGGGTCTGGGTTCGCCTACATTATGTTTATCCTTATCCACACGTAGACGATGTGATTCCACTGATGGCCGATGGAGTGATCTTGCCTTACCTCGATATTCCGTTTCAGCATGCGAGTCCAAAAATACTGAAAGCGATGAAAAGACCGGGGAATAAAGAAAAGGTGTTGGAAAGAATTTATGCCTGGCGAGAACGCTGTCCAGATCTCGCCATACGCAGTACTTTTATCGTAGGATTCCCAGGCGAAACGGACGATGATTTTGCCCAATTACTCGAATTTCTTGAAGCTGCCCAACTTGATCGTGTTGGATGCTTCAAGTATTCCCCGGTTGAAGGTGCAAGCGCCAATGATTTCCCGGGTCAAGTTCCAGAAGTGGTGAAGCAGGAAAGATACGACTTGTTCATGCGTACCCAGCAGGAAATTAGTGCTCGAAAATTGGAACAGCGTGTTGGCATGGAGTTGCAGGTGCTGGTAGAGCAGAAAACTGATGAGGGTTATGCCGCACGCTCTTATGCCGACGCCCCGGAAATTGATGGAATGGTTTACATTGAAACTGAGCAATCACTCAGTATCGGTGAGTTTTATCAGGTCAGGATAGTAGAAAGCGATGAATACGATCTTTATGCAGGTCTACAAGAGCTAAACTAATTCCCGGTAATTTGTCCTCCGTGCAAATAGATGCCGTCTTCCTGCACCACTATGTCCAGCTTTTCGAGACTTTCCCCGGGGCAGGGTCCAAATACACATTCACCGCTATCGATAAAAAATCGCGCATCGTGAACCGCGCATTGAATCAGCGATCCATCGGCGTCGAGAAACTGGTGTTCCACCCAATCGAGCGGTGCGCCAGTATGTGGGCAAGAATTTCGATAGGCAAAATAGGAACGGTCATTCTTCACGATAAAACCTTCGACTGTGTGGCCATTGTGTTCGACACTAAAACCACGAGAGCCCGGATCCGATAACGCATCCTGGTGACATATATAGATAAGGCTAGCACTCTTCACTTAAAACCATGACCCTGTCCTGAGCCTGCCAGCAGGGGCAGCTTGTCGCTCGATACTAGCCAATTTCAGCGGGAGTTTTTGCGACAATAGTGAGGGCGTGCAATTCGCCCGAGGCGATCTCGTTATTCACGCAGGCATAAACTATTTTGTGGCGCTTGATTAGGGACAGGTCGCTAAAGTCGTCACTGATTACCTGCGCAATATACTTACCTTCACCGCCGGAAACTTCGACTGTTGCGGAAGGCATGCCTTGTTGTATCAGTTGCTGAATTTTTTCAGGGGTCATTGGGTAATTTTAAAAGTAGAAAAAGACCTGTAAGAATACTACTAATTGGTGAGGAATAAACCCTGCTAAAAATATTGCTTACCGGCGGATGCATTTCACCATGGTTGAGAATAAGGATGCGCCGTTATTCAGATTGCAGATGCATTACATTCTTCCACAAGCCGACGGCTGCCTAGGGAAGCGAATTGATTTTTATGCAGTTGTCGCGAACACTCAGTACTGACTGACCATGTATAAAATACAGTAGTTCCTCCCCGGCCATACTAAAACGCCAACCCTGCGAAAGCCGGCTGTTTTTTCTGCTGGTAATCAGGCTATCGATATCCTTGCGCGTCGCCAGCGTCGCCAGTGCGACCTGATTGTCTTCTGCGATGACACGGCACAAGGCCATCAAACAGTCGCCTAAAGCCTGTTGATGAGTTGTAAGAGAGTGTTTTGCTTCTTGTACGGGCCATTCTGCTGCGGGTGTGTTTTGGCCAGTAGCGACAACCTGTAATAGCGTATCGCCGTGTCTTTGAATAAATTTATCATTAACCTCACGCAGCGAATCCAGGTCAGCTATTTCCGCAGGCTTAAGACGTGCGATATCGATAATTACATCATCTTTGACGATCCACCGTCGGGGAAGATTTTTTTGCTGTGCCTTTTGCTCTCGCCAGCGACATAGATCGTGGGCAATTTGTAATTCTACGCCCTTCAGTTTTTGTACGCCTTTCAGGCGTCGCCATAAGTCGCCAGTATCAACCTGGTAATTTGAAATCGATGTCATTGCGAGGAGATCTTTCTCGATCCAGGCGTAGCGCTTTTTTTCCTCAAGCTGAGTTTTCAGAGCCTGGTATACAGGAAGTAAATAACGCACATCGTCCATCGCATAATCGATTTCGTCCCGAGACAGCGGGCGGCGATTCCATTTGGCACGCGTATGTTTTTTTTCAAGCTTTACCCCGGTAACCTGCCGAACCAGATCGGCATAACCAATTTGATAATCATAACCGAGCACCGCAGCAGCGAGCTGTGTGTCAAATATGGGTTGTGGCACCTGGGAAAATTTCTGGTAGAGGATTTCCAGATCCTGGCTCGGCGAATGAAACACCTTGATTAGATCCGGGTCCTGAAGCAGAGAAACCAGGGGTTCAAAATTATCTATGACGAGTGGATCGATGCAGGCCATATATTTATCACTCGCGATCTGGATCAACGAGAGTATTGGATAATAGGTCTTTTCACGCACGAATTCGGTATCGATCATACAGTATCCGGCATTTATGATGCTGCCACAGAAATCGGCCAGTTGCTGGTTGGAATCGATGTAAAGATAGTCTGAGGTCAATTTATTCTCGCCTTTCGACGTAGATCGCGCAATGTAATATACACCAACGGCCAGATCAGCATGCCGATAAAAGGGGCCCCCAAAAAGGCAATTATCGGTGTTGGGCGACCCATAATGCCATCGATCCAGACGATGACGATCTGGACAATAATTAACAGGCTAAATACATACAAGGCCTGTTGTACCAGGGACATCACCCGAATTCGCTGATAAAAATTCAAGTTTATAGAAATAATAATAATCAGCGCCAGCGCGTGCTGGCCAAGCAGTGTGCCCTGTGATGTGTCGACTATTAATCCGCTGATAAAAGCACTCCAGAGGCCAACCCGCCAGGGTAAAGCCATGCTCCAGTAAATCAGTATTAGCGCTACCCAGTGTGGGCGGTAAGATTGTACGCTGTCGGGTAATGGCATAATCATCAGGATCAGGCCAAGCAGCAAACTCAGGACAATAACAAGACTGCGCAAATTTGGCATGATTAGTTTTTCTGTACCACTGAAATAGTCGATTTCATTCCTGGGGCGTACCATTCTTCGGTTTTATAACGAGCACCTCGCGACTGCTATCGAGGCGCGCCTGTGGTTTTGCCAGTAGCGAAACAAATCCATGTGTCATATCTGCGGTAATTGAGGTTACCGTTGCGACCGGGTAATCGGCAGGAAAACGTCCGCCGAGTCCGGATGTAACCAGCTGGTCGCCAATCATGATGTCAGCGGTTGCTGGTAGGTAGCGCAATTCTAACTGGTCGTTACTACCATTACCGAAAGCGATAGAGCGCGTGCCGCTGCGGATAAACTGTACCGGTATAGCATGCTCCGGATCAGAAAGCAGCATGGTCGTAGCAGTATACCGATTGACGTGGATCACCTGCCCCATAACGCCAAAATCATCGATTACCGCATTCCCTATAGCGACACCGTCAATGCTTCCCTTGTTGATTTCGATTAACTGGCGGTAGGGGTTTTGGTCGACTGAGAGTAGCTCTGCAACGATAACCTGGTCTGCAAGTTTACGCGATGATCCGAGCATATTTCGCAGCCGCGTATTTTCTGCCTGTAATGCCTGGGTTTTTTGTAGTCGCGCATTGAGTATTCGAACCTTTGATTTAAGCGCGGTATTTTCATTCAGTAATTCACTATAAGAAGCAAGCCAGTCGCCGACCCAGTTGCCGGTGAGTGCCGGCAGGCTGACCAGGTATCGTAACGGAGATATAGCCAGGGAAATTTTCGATCGCACTACTTCGAGGTGATTATATCGGTGATCGGTAAACATCAACGCTATACACAAACTCACCAGAAGCAGGGTTAGCATTGAAGTGCTGCGCAGGCGGGGATGCAGCTGGTTCATAAACAAATAATAAGGTCAGACTTGAATACCATATTTTCCCCTGACACAACGACGGAGTGAATTTGAACAGTTCCACTGGCCGAAGGGCACGCCTACATGGATGTTGCGATGCGGCGTCCCGATGGTAGAGCACCAACAGTAGGCGCTTTTAGGCGACATAGGAGCCGCTGTCGAGGATGCCCGTGGTAACCTTGTACCCTTCATGCAATTATGTGAGCTGGCTTCCTGGTGTGGGTAAAATACGATGATGCCAGGCGACGACAAAGCGCATCATTCAACGGCAAGGAAATCCAGTCCATGTTCGTCGATCATTTCCATTACTCGACCTCCTCCGCGTGCG
>CBDUSZ010000127.1:0-9697 GCA_965370015.1 uncultured bacterium
GTCTTCTCACCGAACAGCTAGTATCGATGGGCATCGAGGTGACACTGTTTGCCAGCGGAGATTCACTCACCTCAGGCAAACTCGCATGGGTCTGCGAACGGCCCTACTCGGAAGATCCCGGCATCGACCCCAAGGTATGGGAGTGCCTGCATATCGCCGAGTTATTCGGGTGCGCGGATGAATTCGATTTAATTCATAACCAATTCGATTTTCTACCGCTCAGTTACAGTGGCTTCACACAGACACCGGTTATCACCACGATCCATGGATTTTCTTCACCCTCGATACTGCCCGTGTATAAAGAGTACAACGACAGCACCCATTACGTGGCCATCAGTGAGGCCGACAAAAGTGCTGAACTCGATTATATTGCCACCATTCACCATGGCATCGATCTTGATCAGTTCCCGTTTCGGGATGAAAAAGGTGGCTACCTTCTATTTTTTGGACGCATCCACCCTGATAAAGGTGTCCACCAGGCCATCGAGGTTGCGCGTAAAACCGATAAGCGTCTTGTCATCGCTGGCATAGTACAGGACGAGGCTTATTTCAGGGAACAGGTCGAACCCCATATTGATGGATCAATAGTGGAGTACCTCGGTTCTGTCGGGCCAGAAAAAAGGCAGGAGATATTAGGCAATGCGATGGCCTTGTTACACCTGATTGATTTCGACGAACCCTTCGGCCTGAGTGTGGTCGAATCCATGGCTTGTGGTACGCCAGTAATCGCATTCGGGCGAGGATCAATGCCGGAAATCATTCGTAATGGTAGTACAGGATTTATTGTTGATAGTGTAGATACAGCCGTACAGGCAGTGGGCAGGATTGACACAATCGATCGGCGTGTCTGTCGGCAGGAGGTCGAGCAGCGCTTTACCTGCCAGCGCATGGCGCAAGAATACCTGGACGTATATAACAAGATTCTTGCGGCCCGGGAGAATTACCGCCCCTGGGGACATTACCAGAATTTGCTCGAAAAGGATGGCCACAAGGTCAAGGAGCTGGTGGTTAACCCCGGAGAGCGCCTGAGTCTGCAAAAGCACCAACGCCGTGCAGAACACTGGACCGTGGTGAGCGGCGAGGCCCTGGTGACTGTGGCGGAAAATGAAATTTTGCTTAAACCGGGGCAGTCTGTGGATGTGCCAAGGGGCGCGGTACACAGAATCACTAACCCCGGCGATATCCCGGCAGTTCTGGTAGAAGTCCAGATGGGTGATTATTTTGGCGAAGATGACATCATCAGACTAGAGGATGACTATGACCGTTGCAGCTAAACCACCGCCAATTATCAAGCGTCATGCGTGCAACCCGATTCTGACAAAGGACGATATCCCTTATCCGGTAGAAACCGTGCACAATGCCGGGATTACGCGGTATGACGGTCGTATTATCATGCTGTTTCGATCTCACCTGCGCAGCGGTCGGTCCATTATCGGTATTGCCGAAAGTGAAGACGGATTAAAATTCACGGTCGGCAATAAACCCTTTATGGTTCCATCGGACCAGGGCATCTTTGCCGAGTACGAAACTTATGGCGTGGAAGATCCCAGAATTTCCTGCATAGACGGAGAGTACCTGATTACCTACAGTGCCTATTCACGCCACGGTGTACGTATCGGCCTGGTAAAAACCCGGGACTTTCAATCGGTTGAGCGGGTCTCGCTGATCACCCAGGCGGACATGCGTAATGTGGTTATATTCCCCGAACTTATAAACGGTCGATATGCCCGCCTCGATCGTCCGCATTCGGAAATCGACCCCTGGTCGATATGGTTATCCTGGTCGCCGGATCTTGTACACTGGGGTGATTCCGAAGTCATCATGAAACCGGTTCAATATCACTGGGATGAAAGCAAGATCGGTCCCGGTGCAACACCGATTCGCACGGACCGTGGCTGGCTTAGTATCTACCACGGTGTATTCGAGACCATGGACGGTGCAGTTTATCGCCTTGGCGTGGCACTGCACGATCTTGTCAACCCGGCGAAGATTATCGGCGTTGCGGATGAATGGGTGCTGGCTCCCCAGGACCCCTGGGAAATTACCGGCTATGTACATAATGTAGTGTTTACCTGCGGCGCGGTAGAGGATGGAGAAGGCGGCGTAATTATTTATTGGGGTGGCGCTGACACCGTGATGTGCGCAGGTACCGCAGACCTCGACGAGCTGGTTAATCTATGCCTCAACAACAGTCGCTCACCGCTTTGACAATATAAATCAATTCGTAAGTCGTTTTACATTTCCCCATGCGCAATCCACCGCACAAAGTCTTCCTCGGTCAATATTCCCTGTAACTCGCCGTTTTCAATAACCGGCAGGCAGCCTATCTTGTGTTCTATCATAGTCGATGCAGCCTTTTGTATATCTGTGGCAGGGGTTGTCGTAATGACCGGGCTTATCATAGCTTCCTTAACCACCAAACTAGCCATCATTTTGTCTTCCAAATATCCCCCATACCCTAAATTTCTTAACAAAGCGCCTCGAAACAGATCGCGCTGAGACAGAATCCCGCAAACCTGCCCGCTATCATCGAGCACAGGCATGTGGCGAATCGATCGCTCCTTCATAACTTGATCTGCCAATGTCAGCCTGTCATTTCGCTTTAGCGTCACAGTTTCTTTACTCATCAGATCCAACACTTTGACGTTTAATTTAATCATCCTGTCACCTCACAGATTCAAACCTACTGAATTATTGCGAATTTTTTTGATGTCGTATTGACCGGGATCAATTTTGTCGAATACCGAGCATCTATTATTACTAAATCGCCTTTAGTGTCCTGTTTCACTATGAATCTTAAAAGTTCACTTGCCGCCGACCCCGAATCCGAATCCGCTATAAAGGGTTTGAGCACACAGGAGGCGGCAATTCGTTTGGCCGAAGCAGGTCCGAACGTACTTCCTGAGCGACGCAGACCCGGCCCCCTGTTGATTTTTATTCGGCAGTTTAAAAGCCCATTTATTTACGTACTAATCGTTGCTGCGCTGGTTTCACTAGGTCTTGGGCAAACTATTAATGCGATTTTTATCGTAATCGTCCTGATGCTCAACGCGAGTATCGGCACCATCCAGGAATATGCTGCGCAGCGCGCAGCTACAGCGTTGAATAAGATGGTGCCGTCGAGAGCCACCGTGGTTCGCGATGGCAGGCCAATCCAGATCGATACTAGCACCCTGGTTCTGGGTGACTATGTTTTACTATCTTCCGGAGACAAGGTACCGGCTGATATTTGCCTTTTGTCTGCCCATAACCTGCACGTTGATGAATCAATGCTAACAGGGGAATCAATCGAGACACACAAGCAGGTAGGCCAGATTTACACCGATAATGCCCCACTCGTAGATCGCCTTAATATATGCTTTGCTGGCACGGTGATACTTCGTGGCCGTGGCGAAGGGCATGTCATCGCAGCAGGGTCCGATACCGAGATCGGCAAGATCGCGCAAGATGTTGGTGCAGACGATGAAGTGAAGCCACCCCTACTTGTTCGTATAGAGCGATTTACACAAAAAATTACCTATGGCATTTTGATCCTGGTTTCCCTGATATTTATTATCACGTTGGCGCGCGGAGACGATTTCTCTAGCGTATTTTTATTAGGGGTGGCGTTAGCCGTATCAGCAATTCCAGAGGGCCTACCCGCGGCAATAACTATCGCACTTGCGATAGGTATGCGGCGCATGGCTCACAGGGGAGTCATCATCCGCCGCCTGCTAGCTGTGGAATCGCTGGGTTCATGCACTTATATCGCATCCGACAAAACAGGAACGCTGACTGTCAACGAAATGACAATCCAGCGAATCCTTCTGCCAAATGGCAACGAATATGAGATCAGTGGTGAAGGTATGGATCTACACGGTATCGTTAGTCCGCCACCGTTGCCAGATGATGCCTTAAATTTACACCACTTATGCAGCGTCGGCGGGCTTGCCAATGAGGCGCGACTCGAATGGGATACCGATAACTGGACCGGACATGGTGACCGGGTCGATGTCGCCTTTCTGGTATTGGCCGAAAAATTTGGAGTAGATTACAAACGCCTGCAACAAAATTGCCCCGAACTCGCAAAAATTCCTTATGAATCTGAAAATGCCTTTGCTGCCAGTATCAATCGTTGTGCCGACGGAATCGAACTGCAGGTTAAGGGCAGTGTAGAACGCCTATTAGCAATGAGCACTGAACTCTCCGACGATGACTGTAACCGCATTGAACAACAGGTCGAATGCCTGGCAAAACAGGGCTTTCGAGTACTTGGTCTTGCCCGCCGCCAACTGGATCAACTTCCCCCAGATCCGATGACCTGTCTGAAGAATCTCGAGTTCATCGGAATAGTTGGCATGATTGACCCGTTACGACCCGATGCAGTCGACGCAATACAACGTTGTCGCGATGCACAAATCGATGTATGCATGATTACTGGGGACCACCCCCAAACTGCCTGGGCACTGGCCTTACCACTCGGCATTGCGGATGGTTCGATGCACCCCGTCAGCGGGCCACAGTTGGCGGATGCACTGACCCAAAATTCCACCGCTTTCCATGATCTGGTACAAGGTTCAAGGGTATTTGCACGCGTCGAACCGCACCAGAAAAAACAAATTGTCGACCAGTTGATAAAGAATGGCGAGTTCGTCGCGGTAACCGGCGACGGAGTCAATGATGCACCTGCGCTCAGTCGTGCCCATGTTGGTATATCGATGGGGAAACGTGGCACCGATGTCGCCCGAGAAAGCGCCGATATCATCCTCACCGATGACCTTTTTAGTTCTATCGTAGAAGGCATAAAACAGGGCAGAATCGTCTACAACAATATACGAAAAGTAATATTTTTACTCATCTCGACTGGCGCAGCTGAGATAACACTGGTATTACTTTCTCTACTTTTCGGAATGCCACTGCCACTATTTCCACTGCAATTACTATGGCTTAACCTGGTTACCAACGGCATTCAAGACATCGCCCTGACGTTTGAGCCCGAAGAGGGCGATGAATTAAAGCGCCCCCCGCGGTCGCCAAATGAACCGATATTCGACCGCTTAATGGTAGAACGGGTTGTGGTCAATGCACTGGTGATGGGCGTTCTGGCATTCGCTACATTTAGCTGGCAGATACAAAACGGTGCGGAGGTAGAAAGTGCACGAAATGTCACGCTATTATTAATGGTCTTGTTCGAAAACGTACACGTACTCAACAGCCGTTCAGAGACGCGTTCTATATTTCGTCAATACTTCTTTGGTAATCCATTTTTAATTTTCGGCATGCTCGGCGCCCAGGCAATTCATATCGGCGCTATGTACACACCTGGGCTACGCGACGTTTTGCAGGTCCAACCAGTATCAATTGTGCAGTGGAGCCAGTTATTGAGCATCGCAATGTGCCTAATCATCGTTGACGAGTTACATAAGTTAATTCGTGCGCGATATTCCGTTACTACGCGTTAAGCCCCGCGAAAAAATCAACATATACTCGATTGATCGGCCATTAACTTATGTTTGGCTAGGGCGCCAGCCGTTCGCTAAACCAGTTGCCTGCTTTGTTTTTCTGATAAAAAAATCGATCATGCAGGCGATTATTTCGCTCCTGCCAAAACTCGAAGGTTTTCGGTTTTATCCTGTAGCCGCCCCAGAATGGCGGCAATGGCACTTCCTTATCGGCATATTTTCGTTTCATCCTGTCAACCATAGATTCTAGTATTGAGCGAGAATCTATCATTTGGCTCTGCCCCGATGCCCAGGCACCAAGTTGACTACCTCTTGGCCGGGTAGCAAAATATTTAAGCGATTCCAGCGTCGGTAATCTTTTCGCTTCGCCGGTAATCATCATCTGACGACCCAGTGCATGCCAGGGAAATAACAGACTGACAGACGAATTAACGACAAGATGATTTGCTTTGTGGCTTTCATAATTGGTAAAAAAGATAAAACCCGTTTCATCAAATAACTTCAATAATACGATGCGCTGCCAGGGTTGACCATCCGCGTCCACCGTTGCCAGAGACATTGCACCGGGCTCATGAATATCAGACTCAATGGCCTCCCCATACCAGGCTTCAAACTGTTTAAATGGGCTGGTATCCATTTCACTTTGGTACAGACCCTGCCCCATAAGCCGCTGGCGTAAATCACTTGCATTCATAGCGTGGCTACTGTGCCTCCAATAATCGAATATATTATTTGCTTAACCATAAATTAGCGCTATCCCCAGTAACAATGGAGTCAGTATTACGACAGCTACATTTGCCGCGAAATATTGAGGATAAGCGCCAATTTTCTCGCCATGTTTTATCGCACCTCTCAATGAAAAAAGTGCAAGCGGTAACGGAAGTATCGCGATTAAACCGAGAACAGGGAAAAAACCCATCAATATGCAGGTAAGGATTACCACTATACCAGCCAATATGAATAGCCCGTAAATAATATTGCTATGCTTTATGCCGTAGGTGATCGGCAAGTGGTTACGACCCACCGTGGCGTCTGCCTCAATATCGGGGTATTGATTAAGTAACAGGAGATTATTGACCATGAAAAATGGAACAGATGCCGCCATCCAGGATAAAGGCAAATACTCACCTACCAGCACATATTGAGTACCCACGACCATAAGAAATCCAAAACCCACTCCAGGGGCTACCAGGCAAAGATATGGGTGCTTATTAATCCACCCACTATAGAAGACGATCAGTATTATGCCGACAATACCAAGAGGGATAATCCCCGCACCATATTGCCAGATAAAGAAAATGCCAATCATCATCGTCGCTATTAACGATAGAATGCCGACAATTAGAACGGCATTTAGCATTTCTGGCTTCGCGACCAATGCACCGCTGCCACCGCTAAAAGGTGTTTTATCTGTTACCAGATCAAGGCCGCTTTTGAAATCAAAGTATTCATTTAAGGTATTGACACTTACGTGAGCAAATAGCGCGCCAACAAGCGCTAAAGTAACAAAATACAAACTTATGTTTGACTGGTTTGCAACGGCAGTACTAACCCCCAAAAAGACGCAGGCAGGTGTTAATACCAGAAAAGGAATTCTGGTTGACTTGAGTATAGTTTTAGAATCGATCATATAGTTATTAACTGCTTCAATTGGTCAACTTTATCGCTTAATAAATTCGCCACAACAACCAATCTTGCAAAAAATTAAAACTTAAATGGTAAGGCCCATTCCACTGCTCGGTCTAAAGCCCCGTCCCGCATATGGGGCCTTTTGCACCTGAAGCAAAGGTTAAAAATTATAGGGATGACTAATTCTGGATTACTTCTGTAACTTCCGGCGGCAGTATTCTGATTTCAATTCTGCGATTACGTTTACGGCCTTCTGCTGTTTCGTTACTCTCTACAGGATGGTATTGACCATAGCCGACTACCTTCAACCGCCTGGGATCAATGTGACTATTTTGCTGAAAGTAATTTACCGCAGCTAACCCTCGCGCTGTGGAGAGTTCCCAATTTGATCCGTAGTGGGAGTTATGCACCACTGGCACATTATCCGTGTGGCCTTCAACACTAATGGCTCTATGTGGATACGCATTGAGCGATTCTGCGATGATTGATAACACTTTTTGTCCGGCTGGCTTAATTTCAGCTGAACCAGAATTAAACAGAATCTCACTGGTCAGCTTAATCACCGTCATCTGATTTTTTAACTGTGAAATTTCAATACGACTTTCACTGAGTTCCTGTTCAAGACGGCTTTTCAAATTTACTATTTGTTTTTTCCGTTCTTGCTCTAACTCAAGCTGAGTAAGCAGTTTTGACTTTTCTCCGCTCACCATACTAATTTCATCGTGTAGGGATTTTTGCGCGGCCTGGCGCTTCTCCAGTTCGGCCTCCAGTTCAGCCGTGGTCGATGTAACCCTGTTTACCTCTTGTTGCAAGCTGGCTTCCATCAGCATTTTTTCTGCCATGGTCTTCTCCAGCAAGGCAGCCAATTCTTGCTGTGAATTTCCCTCCGATTCCAACCTGGCCTGTAGCGCAGTTTTTTCTTCTAGCAGTCCATTAATGGTAGCGCGTAATTCTCCCAGTTTATTACTTAGTTCCTCCTTCTCTGAACGACTAGCCATTGCCAGGAATTCATTTTCAGTAACCTCGGAATAATAATAATACCAGCCAGCGGCGGCTACAGAAGCCAATATTAAAATAGGCAGAATGGTAGCAGTCATGTTACCGCGACTATGCTTCATATTGTCTCCAGATGGCCCTGAAAACGATTTCGGTAATTTCAGGCGTTGTCAAAAAATCAACAGGCATGATAGCACTATTGATTCAATGATCAATTGGGTCGGGTTTCAATTTAGTATCTAATTCAACAGACTCCTGATCAGTGTCAGGAATGATATAGGCATCTAATTCGATAGTATTAAATTGCAGACCTAGTAGTACTATTACTCCCTGGTAGCGGCGTTCTCCAGTCGAGGTAAACTCAAATTGGTAGGTGCGTCGCATTACCAGGCTAGCATTGCTATTTTTAGCAGGCCAGTACCCGATAATTACCATACTCTGATCTAGCAACTGCAAATTCAATTCCTGGCAGTGTTTCGAGACAATTTCCCTTGCCCTGCCTTTAAATATGCCGCTTTGCCACCAATAATGAAACACCATTCCGACAGGAACTAACCAGAGTAAATTACTCAGGTTTGGCATAACTAGTCTGGCGACAGAAATTTAACAGCTGGATGATGCCCCGGGCTTTGTCCGCGATCCGAAATAATCTAATTTCTTAATCGGTTACAGAGTTTTCGAATACATATTAGCAATAGCCAGTTCGAACGCGTCCTCTGCCTCTGATTCCCTGGTACTTTTAAATTCTGACTGATTGCCTGACTCATCATCTTCACATTTATTCCACAGGATTTCTATCGCTGATTTAAATGAATCGACAATTTCTACGTAGGTACTTTCAGGGGAGAGTAATGTATTTAGAAAGCTCATCATTACGGACAGTATAATGCCTAGTATTGATGTGCTTAGCGCGAATGAAATATTAATCAGAAAACCGTCGATAACAGCCTTACTGCCAGCGGCATCGGTGATATCCATACCAGCCAATTCAGGTAGCGCCCTCATGATTCCCAGGAAGGTGCCAAAAATACCCGCTACGATAAAAATACCCGGCAGAATATTTAATATTTCATTTGTGCGACTCATCGAAACAAGTCCGAATACGCGGTTAAAAACCGGATTTGAAGCAAATGCATTAGTTGTAATTTCATTAAAATTGGGCTGATGCCTCGAATTTTTTCGCAGGTATTTAATGTGTTTGAGAAAATCATCGATTAAACGGATGATACCGTCCTGGATTAAAAATACTCGATCACCAATGGTCATTAGATGATCTTCATTCCTGCGTTTATACTTGGCCCTCAATTCGAAGCTTTCAAAATAAGTCCGGGCGAGGAAACGCTTCACCATGTTGTAGAAGGATCCCTTTGAATCCGGATTGGTCAAGATGTCGTGGTGCACTCTTTTGCAGAACTCCTTGACGAAGCGTTTCTGGCGGTTAATGACGATCGTAATTAATAGCCGCACAACCACCGCCAGGCAAAAAGCTATGAGTAAAAACGGCATCAGGTAACTGGTAGCGTATTGTACAATTAGATTAATAAGATCAACTATGCTTGAATTCATCAGGAATCTCCTCGCTCTAACAGTCCGAATTTTATGATCACACGTTGTGATTGTTTGCAATTATA
>CBDUSZ010000128.1:0-9665 GCA_965370015.1 uncultured bacterium
GGGAAGCAATAGATTCCTACAGCTTGTCTTCAGTTATGCTTTCTATCCCGGGACAGGCTCCAGGGGGCGTGAAAGACGATTATATTAAAATAATACAGGTGGAGCATTAGTCAGGTGAAAAGGGAGGGCGTTCAGTGCCATCGATGATATCCCGATTGCAGCGTATTGTTCAGGAAGTCAGTCGTGCGCCTGACATCCAGCATGCGCTCGATCTGATGTCTGAAAGACTGATCGAAAATTTAATTGCCGATGCCTGTACTATTTTTTTGACATCGGCTGAAGACCCCAACCAGCTAATTCTAAAATCAAGTTATGGCCTGAATCCCGATATCGTCGGTAAAGTCATACGTAAATTCGGCGAGGGCCTGATCGGCATGGTCGCCGCCAAAGCCGAGACGATCAACCTGATCAATGCGTTAGAGCATAAGGAGTTTATCCTGGTGCCCGATTCAGGTGAAGCCGACTTTCCGGTCTATCTCGGGGTGCCGATAATCACCCACCGCAAGGTACTCGGCGTGATAGCTATACAAAGGGCGGAGAAGGCGTTTAATGAGGATGACGAGGCTTTCCTCGCAACGCTTGCCGCACAACTTGCCAACTCGCTTGAACATGCCGAAAGCCAGGGTCGTTTTAAACTCATTGGCGAACATAAATTAGAGTCAAGGACACATATGGTCAGGGGTGTGGCAGGTGCTCCGGGCATGGCTATCGGCGAAGTGATAGTACTCAATCGCGGATCAGATCTTCATTCCGTACCGGATAAAAAAATTCAGCAACATGAACCCGAGATAAGCGGGTTCAAACTCGCGATTGCTAAAGTTCAGCAAGAATTAACCCAACAGGCTGAACGTATGCGTCAATCTTTGCCTGAAGAGGAATGCGCAATATTTATCGCCTATGCACAAATGCTTAGTAGCGGTTCGTTGATCGACGATACCATCCAGGGTATCGAGCAGGGCAACTGGGCACCCGCGAGCTGGCGCGACACTGTGGAAGCACATGCGCGGGTATTTGAGCAAATGGATGACGAATATCTGGCTGAAAGGGCTGACGATATTCGAGACCTGGGACGCCGGGTGCTGAGAAAACTAATGCTCGAACAAAGCCCTTTTATTCATTTCCCCGATAACACTATTCTGGTCGGCGACGAGATTTCCGCCACCGATTTGGCCGACGTGCCGTCTGACTGTCTCTGCGCCATTGTTTCCGCGCATGGCAGCGGCTCATCGCACGTGGCGATCCTCGCGCACGCACTCGGCATTCCCGCGGTAATGGGCGTACCAAATTTGCCGGTCCAGCAAATCGATGGTTTAAAGGTGATCGTCGATGGCTATAGTGGAAGCGCTTACATTGACCCGAATGAAAGCCTGCTGGCAGAGTACAACACCTACCTCGAAGAAGAAGCAGCGATCGAGCAGGATTTACTTAACCTGAAGAATGAGGAGGCTATCACGCTCGATAACCATCATATTTCTCTTTATGTGAATTCGGGACTGATGGCTGATCACACGCCTTCTCTGCGCAGCGGTGCCGAGGGAGTCGGCTTGTATCGTACTGAGATCCCGTTCCAGATCCGCGATCGATTCCCGAGTGAAGAAGAACAATACCAAATCTATAAAGATGTGTTGCAGACTTTTAAGGGTAAGCCGGTGGTTTTGCGAACGCTGGACGTAGGTGGCGACAAACCACTGAGTTACTTTCCTATCAAGGAAGCGAATCCTTTTCTAGGTTGGAGAGGGATACGCATCACGCTTGATCACCCGGAGATTTTTATTACCCAGGTGCGAGCAATGATGCGCGCAAATTTTGGTAACGATAACTTGCAAATACTGCTGCCTATGATTAGTGGTCAGAGCGAACTGGACGATTCCCTGATTTTGATTCACCGGGTCAAGGATGAGCTTGAGGATGAAATAGGCGAGCGTATTGATTTCCCTCAGGTCGGGGCAATGATAGAGGTACCATCCGCTGTCTATCAGATTGACGATATTTGCAATCTGGTAGATTTTATATCGATTGGCACCAATGATCTGACTCAGTATTTGCTTGCCGTGGATCGTAATAACGAAAATGTAGCCGAGTTATTTTCTTCGTTACATCCTGCAGTATTAAAGGCCATGCAACAAATCGTAGCGGGCGCGCATCGTACCGATACGCCGGTGAGTGTTTGCGGTGAGATGGCTGGCGACCCATTGGGAGTTATGGCCATGCTGGGTATGGGGATAGATAGCCTGTCGATGAGTGTTGGTAGTTTGTTACGAGCAAAAAAGGTCATAAAGTCTGTCAGTATGGTAAAAATGGCTACTCTGTTTAACGAGGCTATTACGATGGCAGATGCGGAAGATATTCGTGAGTTTTATACCGATAAACTTGATGAAATGGGGCTTGGTGGCTTAATACGGGCAGGCAAATAGACGGTTTCTAACACGTCCCTACACTGCAGGGTTACTTTGCATCAACCTGGTATTGTCTTCATCCCTGATTAATAGATGTACCATTTCATTGATGTTAACCGGCCGGCAGAAATAGTATCCCTGCACCAGGTCACAATTGTGAAGTTTAAGAAAATCGAGCTGTGCTTCCATTTCTACGCCTTCCGCGACGGTTCTAATACCCAACCCATTGGCCATATTAATAATCGCGATGGTAATTGACACGTCATCTTTATTCACCGGGATATCTCGTATAAAAGAATAATCGATCTTCAATGTTGAAATCGGGAAGCGCTTGAGATACGCCAGAGAAGAATATCCTGTACCGAAATCATCGACGGAAATGGTAACACCCAGAGCCGATAAGTCATTCAGCATCTGAATAACAGCGTCCACATCACGCATCAGCATACTTTCTGTAATCTCCAGATTAAGCAGGGCCGGATCATGTCCTGTCTCCTTTAAGATTTGGTCGATTTTCTGCACCAGATTTGATTCCCTAAGCTGGCGGGCAGACACATTAACTGACACCTGAATAGGCCGGAATCCGGAGTCTTGAAGTATCTTATTTTGCTTACAGGCTTCGCGCAGAACCCATTCGCCGATGGGAATGATGAGATCGGTTTCCTCCGCTATACTGATGAATCGATCTGGTGTTATTAATCCCTTTTTTGGATGCTGCCAACGAATCAATGCCTCCATGCCCGCAACGATACCGCTATCGACACCGACCTGTGGTTGATATAACAAAATAAATTCGTCGCGTTCCAGTGCATGTCGCATCTCGCTTTCGAGTTCCAGGCGTTCTTCCAGTTGCGCGGTCATTTGATGGTCGAAAAACTGATAATTATTCCCACCAGATTCTTTTGCGTAATACATCGCAGCGTCGGCTTTCTTCACCAGATCTTCAACGTTGCTTTCATTGACTGGATACAGGGTGATGCCAATGCTTGCAGTAATAAAAAGTCTCTTCATATTGATATAATATGGTTTGGAAATGCTCTCAACTATTTTTTCTGCAACGACTGTGACGTCGTGTATATTTTTTAGATCGCGCAGCACCAGATTAAATTCATCACCACCCCATCGAGCCAGGGTATCACTGGCGCGCAGACATTTACTCAATCGGTCTGACGCCTCTTTCAGCATGATATCGCCCACGTCATGACCCAAACTGTCGTTGATATTCTTAAACTGATCGAGATCGACAAACAGAACAGCAACCAGGCGCTCGTCGCGATCGGCTTCTTTCATCGCCTGCTCAAGCCGGTTAAAAAACAGGTGACGGTTCGGCAGGCCGGTGAGGCTGTCGTAATAAGCCAGGTAATGTAGACGATCCTCCGTTTTTTTCTGCTCAGTTACATCAAGAATTATTGCAACGTATACGGGCGGATCTTCGCCAGGTGAAAACTGAATTCTCACCTCCACCGGGTAGGAAGAGCCATCTTTCCGTCTATAAGTAGTTTCAAAATATACCTGATCTTGTTCGCCGTTGCGCAACGGTTCGATATATGACAGGAACTCATCGCGGGTGATTTCTGGCTTTAAATCCAAAACCGGCATCCCGCGCAGTTCTTCAAGGGTATAGCCAAGGTTTTCACGACCACCCTGGTTGACGTGAGTGAATTGAAAGTTTTCCGCATCGAAGATATAGATCTCGTTGGATAACTTATCCAGCAGGCGCCCAAGTCGACTGGAAAGTTCGGTAGCTTGTTTGTGCTCCCTGTGTTGACGAGCCAGTATCTTGTCTGCATGGCTAACGAACGCATAAAGTGCTATGTATAGCAGTCCAAGGATTACCAGTACAACAGCTATAACCTCGTACTGCTTTCGCTCAATTTCGGTGAGTGTTTCGGTTATATCGGAATAGATTTCGATTACACCAATAACTTTGTCATCGGCGGCTAACCGTATAGGCAAGTAACTCGACAGTACATTACGGTTAAAAACTTTATTACCATTGAGGTTACGGAATTCTGCTCGCTCTAATAATTTGCTGATTGCTTCGCCGGTAAGTGCAACTTTCGTTCCGGGGTAACTCACCGGTTTGACAACGCCCGTCTGGGTTGGGTCTGTGGAAAATAATGTTTTCCCGCTGGTATTGAAAATCTTAATCTTGAGAACAGGCAGGTGTTGCACTATGACTTTAACGTCATTGTATAATGCTTCTGATAAATGGTGTTTTGCCAACTCTGATTTCGTCAGCGACCCGGCGATTACGAGGAAGTCACGGTACCTGGGCCACAGGGTATTGGCAATTGTTTGTGTGAGTGCTAAATAGTTTTGTTCTTCCAGTTTAATTAGCTGCTTGATGGTGGCATGCCGGTAATAGATACTCAGGGTCAGAGCTGAGGCGACAATAGCAATAAGACTAACAATAGAAAAATAATACCTAAGTTTAAACATGGGTTTTCAATACCAGGCCGAAAATACGTTTCCATGTGGTTAATGGCATTTAAGCGGTGAGTGGTAAGGCCAGCGATATCCTGTAGAGATTAATACAGAATCTGTTTCCATACTTAAGGCGATATTCTCTTTTGCCCCGGATAACTACAATGCAATGGATGGGCAAATGACACTTAAGCTATAAACTTTAGCTAATACTAGTCGAAATTCAGATTAAATATAAGAATTTTTTATGCCATATGCCAATCTTTGGCAAATTACCGGTTTGTACCGATACTGTTTAAAAGCGCTGTTTGTGCCAGATCAAATTATAGCCTTACGCATTTGCTCTAGAAGGGTTTAACCACCGCGAGAATTACAACCACAAACAGGATCAACACCGAGAATTCGTTGAACCAGCGAAACCAGACGTGATTTCGGTGGCTGGTATTCTTCTCCGCATATCCGCCTGGATGAATTATCTGTTCCCGTTTCACCAGGATAATAAAGTGTTTAAAATTATTTTCCCAGCCGTTCAAACAGTGGAGTCTCGAAGCAAAGCGGTTCTTGCTGGAATGGTATTGGTTCTGAGTGCCTGTGCTACGCTCGCGCCCGAGCGTGAAGAAGTGGTGGATCAGGCCTTGCCAGAAACTACTGAATTTGCATCGAGTTTTGGCGAGGTTTCTGGCTGGACCGAAGTCGTTGCTCAGGGTGCGGCCAGTGGTTTGGCTTTCAGCAGTGCGGAGTCGATAGGGATTCGTCGACTGGAAGCTGGAATCCTCGATAATGGTACCGACATGGATCCCTCTATGACCCCTTACGAGGCCGGAATTGGTTTTGTGCGCTTTTACCAGAAGGGCAACTGGTTAGGCCGTAAGCTCACACTTTGCACACAGGAGGGTGGTCAACACGCCTGCGAAATAGTATCCCTGCCATTTTATGATGCAGGAAAAATGATCCCGAGGGGGCTCGATGATTTTATAGGGTAGCGCCTCTTAATCCCGAGCCCCACCCCAATATTCTGTTGTGCGGTTTGTGTCAGCTCTATATGCTTTCACGCTAGAATAACGATATACACCCTACCAGGAGTAAGCGCCCATGGAATTTACCTTTCAATTTATCAAGCTCTTTTTCTATGGCCTTGGATTGACGGCACCGTTGTTAATATCACTGGTGCTAATGATTACCCTGCTGGGCCAGATAGTTGGCGCACGCGAATCATGGGACCGATTTGATTCGCTATACTGGGCATTTATTACTGCCACTACGGTAGGTTACGGTGATATTCGACCCCTGGCGCGCCTGTCCAAATCACTGGCGGTATTAATCGCGCTCACCGGTATCATATTTACCGGCATCATGGTGGCAGTGGCAATTAACGCGGCGACGATATCCTTTAAGAACATGAACGATATCGCTGAAGTAAAAGCTAGAGTGGAGGCGATCAAATGAATGACCATCCGGCAATCATTTTTGCGGCGGCGATGATTTTCGTCTATGGATTGTTTTCAAAGGCCGCCGATCGCTCGCCTGTCACCGCGCCAATGGTTTTTGTTGTCATGGGTATTCTGGTTGGCCCACTTGGTTTTAACCTGTTCCATATGGAACCTGATGGTGGACTGGTTCATATCCTCACCGAAGTGACGCTGGTTCTGATTTTGTTTGTAGATGCTTCAACGATTAACCTGAAGCAGCTTATTCAGGACCGGGCTGTGCCGGGACGGTTACTGCTGATAGGCCTGCCACTATCGATGGTGTTCGGAACGCTAGCGGCTTACCTGCTTTTTCCGGGCGTCGATATCTGGTTGCTGGTATTAATGGCATTGATTCTGTCCCCGACCGATGCCGCGCTCGGGCAGGCGGTAGTTAAAAGTGAACAGGTACCCGAACGAGTGCGTCGCTGGATCAGTGTCGAGAGCGGCTTGAACGACGGCATTGCCCTACCACCCATCTTCGCCTGTATCGCGGTTCTCTCCCTTGGTGTGGGCGGCTCGGATAAACACTGGGTTCTGTTTTTGTTACAACAGGTTATCCTCGGCGCAGCAATAGGTGGACTAGTGGGTTGGCTCGGCGGTAGCCTGGTGAGCAAGTTTTCAGACAAAGGCTGGATGAATACCACTTTTCAACGTCTGGTTTCAGGGTCGCTCGCGATTCTCTGTTTTGCTGTTGCTGAACACTTTCACGGAAACGGTTTTATCGCGGCGTTTGCCGGTGGCCTGTTGCTCGGGGCCAGCACCAAATCTGACCAGACTCTTGAACGCATTCAGGAGTTTGGCGAATCCGAGGGACAGCAATTGATATTGTTCGTGTTCCTCATATTTGCCATGGCCATGGTTCCGAAGTCGGTGGGCTACTGGGATATGAATGCCTGGCTGTATGCAGTTCTTAGCCTTACAGTCATTCGCATGTTAGCGGTGGCGATCAGCCTGTACGGCGAGAAGCTGGGCACCGATACGGTTTTGTTTGTCGGCTGGTTCGGGCCAAGAGGCATAGCTTCGGTGCTGTATTTACTGTTGGTTGTCAATTTGCTCGGTGTCGAAGGTTATGAACGAATACTTTCGGTGATTGTACTCACCGTGTTATTAAGCGTATTTCTGCATGGCATCAGCGCTTTGCCGTTAAGCAATCGTTATGGAAAAAGAGCTGAAAAAATTGGGCAGCCCTGATTTTAATTTTTGCTTTACAATAGACCTAAAAATTAATCATATAAAGGGAGAATAAAATGCTCGATTACCTTGCATTAGGAATACTTATATTTGCCTTCGTCACGGTTTTCTACGGCATCATTGTAATACACGATATCCCCTACGAAATAGCGGTACATCGCAATCACCCGCATCAGGATGCGATCCATTATGCCGGCTGGATCAGCCTGTTTACTATCGGTGCCATCTGGCCTTTCCTGTGGATATGGGCGACGCTATACCGGGAGGATCGCGGATGGGGAATGGTCAAGGGCGATACCAGCGGGGAAAGTGGCGGGAGTCCCATCCCTGGTGATAGATCTGTGGTCATTGAGGAATCGTTGCAAGCACAACTCGCACTTATCACAGAAAGACTCGAACGCCTCGAACGACTCGATTTGTCTGAGGATTTGCCTTCCGTGAAAAACGACCTCGTTGAAGCGGACGAAGGGGAGTCTACATAATGGATTTATTACTGATACTTACCTATACCGCGATATGCATCGTCATATTCAAGGTTTTCAAGATCCCACTGAATAAATGGAGTGTGCCTACCGCGGTACTGGGCGGTATTATCCTGATTGGTACGTTAATCCTGGTGATGAACTACAACCACCCCTACTCGGAGATGAGTCGGCAATATTTTGTCACCACGCCGATCGTGCCCAACGTTACTGGCCAGGTAATCGAGGTACCGGTGAAGGGTAATGAATCGCTTAACAAGGGTGACGTCCTGTTTCGTCTGGATCCGAAGCCGTTTGAGAATAAGGTTAAATCTTTGAAGGCGCGCGTGATGGCGGCGAAGACTGAACTCGAACGTGCAGAAAAATTATTCAAGGCCAAAGCCGGCAGTAAGCGCGACTTCGACCTGGCAACCGCTAGTCTGGATGACCAGAATGCACAGCTGGCGCTGGCACAATATGACCTCGATCAGACCACGGTGCGCGCACCTGCAAGTGGCTACGTCACCCAGGTGATATTGCGACCCGGTATGCGCGCGGCAAGCCTGCCGTTGCGCCCGGTGATGGTGTTCGTCAGCGGTGAAGATCACTACCTGGTTGGCTGGTTTCGACAGAATAGCCTGTTACGCCTTGAAGTCGGTAACGAGGCCGAGGTCGCCTTTGACGGCATTCCGGGTACCGTTTTCAGCGGAGTAGTACAGATGGTGTTGCCGGCACTCTCCGAGGGCCAGGTGCAGGCAACCGGAAATCTGATCAATCCAAACACGGCGCCGCGACCGGGACGCATTCCGGTTTTAATCAACATTACCGATCCAAGATACGAGGCTTACGCTGCACTGATACCCGGTGGCTCCTACGCACAATCGGCGATTTACAGCGAGCATTTCAGCCATGTGGCAATCATGCGCAAAATCCTGTTACGCATGTCCGCCTGGATGAATTACCTGTTCCCATTTCACTAGGAAAGACTCGTGAGAAAAAACCGAATTTCTAGTACTCGATTGTTATCGATTGAACGGCATCTGGTACTCACTGGTCTGATACTGATCATAAGCGCTTGCGCCAAACCCGGCCCGGCTCCGGGCGTTGACGAAGTGGTGGAGCAAGCTTTACCCGAGACCACCGAAATTGCACAAAACTTTAGCGAAGTGCCAAGTTGGGCCGATATTATTGCCCAGGGCGCGGTTAAGGACGGATGGCTGGCGTCGTTTGGAGACGATGAACTCGAAAAGATTGTCGCCGAAGCGTTGCAGAATAACCGTGAACTTGCTGTAGCAAGAGCCAATCTGGATGTCGCGTCCGGACTGGCTACACAGGCTGGGGCGCAACTAAAACCTGCGGTCAATGTCGGTGGCAGTAGTCAAAGCACGGATCGCGGAGGAAACAGTAGCAATGTATCGGGGGCTTCGTTGAATGTGCAGTGGGAGCTCGATATCTGGGGCAAACTTGGCGCAGCAGCGAGCGCAGCTGAAGAATCTTATCGTGCTACCGAGGCCGATCTCGAGGCCGCGCGTCAGTCGCTGGTGGCGCAGATAGCGAAGGCCTGGTTCCTGGCCACCGAGGCTAATTTACAATTGCAATTGTCTGACGAAGCGACCGATATTTATAAACAAACGCTCAAGATCGTAGAGACCCGGTCAGAAGTCGGCGCCGGTTCACCTCAGGATGTTTACCTCGCCAGGGCCGATCTGGCCGCCGCCAAA
>CBDUSZ010000129.1:0-9646 GCA_965370015.1 uncultured bacterium
CCGGTCATTCCGACTCCGATGATTTTTAACGGCTGAATAAATTCAGCCCTACAAACAAAACTAAACTTCCCCTGTTCCCCCGTCATTCCTGCGCAGGCAGGAATCTAATATACGAACAATGCGCCTCACCGGCATAACGCACAATCAGGGATGATGATCGCTCAGGCGCGATATCGGTGTCACGCTAACACCTTCGGCATCGCAGGAAATTCGTGTTTTTACGCCATAAACATCGGCAATATTTTCGGCAACCATGATTTCGTTCGGGGTCCCACTGCAATGCAGCGCACCGTGGTTTAGCAGGTAGAGACGATCACAAAAACGCGCTGCGAGGCTTAGGTCGTGTAGCACCACAACCGCTGCGCGCTGTTCGCTGGCGTGGGTGCGCAGTATTTCCATCACGTGTAACTGATGATACGGGTCGAGTGCGGCGACCGGCTCATCGGCAAGGATCAGCTGCGGTTCTCCGGCGATGATACGGGCCAGCATCACCAGCGTATGTTCACCTCCGGAGAGCGTGGTGACATTTCGATTTCGATACGCCAGGGTTTGCGTGACCTCCATCGCCTGTATTACTTTTGCATCGTCTTCGCGCGATGCCTGTTGCCACCATTTTTGATAGGGAATGCGTCCGAGGCCAATTATTTTTTCAACCGAGAATGGCCAGTGTGCCCTGGCGCCTTGCTCCAGGTAACCAATCCGTTTCGCCCGCTCTTCGGCGGAAAGCGCCTCAATCATCTTACCGTCAAACTGGATCTCACCGCCGCTGGCGGGTTCAACCTGGGTGAGCAGGCGTAACAGGGTACTTTTGCCAGCACCATTCGGGCCGATTAATCCAACCAGCTCACCCATCTTAATTTCGAAGTCGATACCTTTCAGGATCGACAGGTTACCAATCTTATATTCGAGGCCGGTAGCTTTAATCAGGCTCATAGCATCATATTGCGTGATTTTAATATCAGTAACAGGAAGAACGGCCCACCAACCAGTGAGGTGATAACACCGAGCTTGATTTCGCCGCCACTGGAAAGCAGCTGTACTGCGATATCGGCCACCAATAGTAGTATCGCACCGCCGAGCGCACTCGACACTAACAAGCGGCGGGGCTCGTAACCGACAAATGGCCGTAGCAGGTGTGGCACGACAAGGCCGATGAAGCCGATATTGCCAGCGACTGATACCGCAGCACCGACACTGGCAGCGACGCCGAGCACCAGTATCCAGCGGTTGCGACTAACATCGAAACCCATCGAATACGCGGTTTCTTCACCGAGGGTTAAGGCGTTTAAAAATCGCCCCGAGGATAAAACCATGAGCCAGCCCACGACTATGAAGGGCAACGCAATCCACAGTTCATCCATGCTGCGATTTGCCACCGAACCCAGCAACCAGAACAGAATTTCCTGCATCGCGTAGGGGCTTGGCGCAAAGTTGAGCACCAGCGCAATTAAGGCGCCGCCGATCGCATTGATCGCAACGCCCGCGAGTATCAGGGTCGTGATCGAGCGGCTTTTGCCGACCAGCATGAAGATAATTACCACCGACAGCAGCGCGCCCAGCAATCCACCGAGTGGCAGTGCGAACCAGGCGGCGCGTGACAGCCCGTAATAAAAAACCACCACCGCGCCGAGTGCGGCGAAGTTAGAAACACCGATGATTCCGGGTTCGGCGAGCGGGTTCCGTAACAGGCCCTGTAACGCGGCACCACCGAGTCCAAGCGTAGCGCCGACCAACAGTGCCAGCAAGGCACGCGGTAAGCGAATTTCGAACAGGATAAGTGATTCCATCGATGTATCCTGATCGGGACTGAATGCGTTTAACAGGCTGATATCGACCGGACCCACCATCATTGCCGTGCCAAAGACAATGAACAGGACGAACGATAAGCTGCCGAGCAAGACTGTAGAGGATATCGCCTCGAGCTTTATGTTACCTGCTTTCATCTCTTTGCGGCCAGGTAGGCAATCGCTTCGGTTAGCATCGGACCGGCGCAAATGCGCAGGGGTGTCGGGATCGAGATATGATCTTTTTGCGCCACGGCGCGGTCGAGCGCCGGATGGGCGATATAGGCGCTCGCCAGTGAATCGCCGTTGACTATATTGTTATCGATATACAACAGATCAGGTTTGGCCGCAATCAGGCTTTCGAGTGAAATCTGCTGGAAGCCATCTATCCCCATTTCTGCAGCGAGATTGCGGTACCCGGCCTTGTTCAATATATCATCCTCAAGCGTGTTAGCGCCGATGGTATAGCCATTGGGTGAATAGACAATGACTGATTTTTGCGGCCGCTGTGCATAGCGGGACTGGATAGCAAGAATTTCTGCCTTCATCTGCGCAACCATCGCCTCAGCACGCGCCTCGTTGCCAGTCCACAGCCCAAAATCGCGCAACAGGGTATAGGTTTCTTCAAGCGTGGTCGGCAAGTTTAGCAGTCGCACCTGGTAACCCAGACGCCGCAAAAACCGCGTCGTGTCCCAGGCCGCAAAACTACTGCCAACGATGAGATCCGGCTGGTAGGGAATTACTTCTTCCACGCTTGAGTTATTCAGTGGCAGGTCACCGACCGCATCGATCATGTAAGACATATTCGGATCGGTAACGAAAGACGACAGCGAGGCTATTTGCGAGCGATCGGCGATCAGCAGCAGCAACTGGTCGGCGCACAGGCCAGTCGAGACGATACGCTGGGGTCTCGTTTTTGCATTATCATCTGCCAGCAGGGCCAGTGACATCAACATCAATATCGTTGCAGTTACTACTCTATGCGGTTTTGCGCTCATGCAAATATTGAAGACTTAGCGAAGGAAAAATGTTGTTTACCCCATTGTTCGCTCACAGTAAAGCAAAGTTGATGTTTTGGTAACAAGGGAGGAGTCCATATACGGCATGACCGGCTTACTGGAACAATAAAACCGCTGCACAGATTTCGCCTGCTGATGCTGATATGATCGCCCTGCTGAAACATCCGGTGAATCCTGATCATGTCAATACGCTATAGCCACGCATCATTGATGCAATTTTCTACTGCCCTGTTCGCGGCTGCGGGCCTGGATAGCGAACGTGCCAGTGTTATGGCCACGGTTTTCATCGAAGCCGACCTGCTTGGATTCACTACCCATGGGATGAATCGCGTGGCGAGTAATTTGACCTGGTTAGAGGCAGGACAATCGAGAGTTAGCGGCGAGCCCGAAGTACTGGCAGATCGCGGCAACCTGTTTAACTGGGATGCCAATTTCCTGCCCGGACCCTGGGTGGTTTCGCAGGCGATCGAGCAGTGCATTGAACGTGTGGCCGAGCGCGGCATAGTTTGCGCAACGATTCGACGCAGCCAGCATATCGCCTGCCTGGGCGCCTACTGCCCACGCATCGCCGACTCGGGATATGTCGCACTGATCACCTGTTCGTCACCCAACGAAAAATCGGTCTGTGCACACGGTGGCATCAACCCGGTGTTCTCGGCCAACCCGCTCGCTTTTGTCGCACCCAGCGACGATTACCCGATCCTTTTCGATATCAGCATGTGTATTACCGCGGGTGGATATGTCAGCCGCGCGTTGCGCCAGGGTGAAAAACTGCCGGGCAAGTATTTAAAAAGCAACAAGGGCGAAATTACCGATGACCCGGCTGTTTTTTTTGCCGACCCAGCGGGTAGCATCCTGCCCATCGGTGGCGTGTCGCATGGTTACAAGGGCTATGCGTTGACTTTAATGACGGAAATTCTGAGTATGGCGCTCGGTGGTTATGGTCGCGCCAATGACAGCGCTGCCACCGATGGCGAGGCGAATTCGGTATTTATCCAGATGTTCGACCCGGCCGCATTTGGCTCACTGGACGATTTCAAACAACAGACTAATGCGATCAAGTCGATGTGCGAAAACAGTGCAACGCTTCCAGGCGACGACCCGGTAAGAGTTCCCGGTAAGCGCGCCTGGCAACGGCGACAAGATCAACTGCATAATGGGGTCGAGTTATATCCGACGATAATGGAGGATTTAAAACCCTGGGCCGAAAAGCTGGGCGTTGAAATGCCGGGGAAAATATAACCTGATTTTTCGTCTTTCCGACTGCTCCCTTCGTCATTCCTGCGAAGGCAGGAACCTGGTGAAGTGACCATAATCGAACAGATTCCTGCCTTCGCAGGAATGACGATATAGGGGAACCCGAATCGGTACCTTTACGGGGTATTTATTGTTCAAAGCATTTCATCCCAACATAAGTGCAGGGCATCCAGACAACTGCTGGCAAGCTTCCTGCTGCGTTCCGGACTCCAGCCCTGCTCAAAATCGGGTGTATCCCGGGTATCTTTAAACGGCATTTCGAGGGTCATTACCGGCACACCAAAGTGTTCAGCCAGTGCATTCGAGCAATAGCTCATGTTGGCTTTGCCGGCGCTATTTGGCGGGTAACCATTTTCAGTTTGAAAGTCCGGATTGATCCCTGCCAGTGTATTTTTGTAAATATCGAGCTTTTTCTGGCGCGCATCATTCCAGCCCGGAATGCCTTCGGTACCTGCCAGGAAGTTATAGGGCAGTGCTTCATCCCCGTGCACATCGAGGCCGAAGTGAAGGCCTGCGATTTTCATTTTTTCGAGCACGCAATACACCTCCGGGCTTTTCTCCAGGCTCGAAGCGTGCCACTCGCGGTTCAGGTTAATACCTGCCGCATTGGTGCGCAAATGGCCGCGCCGACTACCATCCGGGTTCATATTTGGTACCAGGTAGATGACGGTTTTTTGCAGCAGCGCCCTGACCACGGGATCGCTATCATCAACCAGGCGATTGATCAGGCCCTCCATCCACCATTCTGCCATGCTTTCGCCCGGGTGCTGTCGTGCTACCATCCAGATGGATTTTTTTGTCTCGTGTGGCTCTCCAAAGCGCAGGCAGTCGATGGACTGACCATCGAGTGTATGTCCGAGTGTCTCGACCTGGCATTGTTGGCTACTCTGCGCAAATGCAATCAAATCGGCATGGCGCTCCATCGAGTAGGGTGCGAAATAAGCGAAATAAACCTGATCCTGCGCACTGCTATGTTCGATCACGAGCTGTTTGCCATCGAATGAGGTATCGACGCGAAACCAGTACTCGCGATCGTAGGAAGCCACTGCCCGATATCCTTCCCATCCGCCAACATAGGCGGCGCCAGCTGCATTGTCGATGACATATCGGCAGGCAACATCCTTTACATTGGCGGCCCGAAAGTAAAACCATTGATAAAAATCAGACTCATGGTCGGCACGGATGCGTAACTGGATATTACTCGTATCACTTTCATCGAGACACTCGATATTGCCGGCGTCGAAAGCACTGGAAATGATCATATTTATTCTCTATTTTTCGCAATGTGAGAGAATACTGCTTGTTGCCTGGAATAAAAACTCCGATTTAACCAATGCGTATACATTTTTTTCTGCCCATCATTTTTCTACTAAGCGCCTGCTCTGACATTGGCTATTACTGGCATTCGACAAAAGGCCACCTTTCGATAATGAACAAGCGCGTGGATATCGATGACTTGCTGCAACAACCCGATCTCGATGAGGGTCTGCGACAACGCCTGTTACTGGTGCAACAAATTCGTGCCTTTTCTATCGATGCGCTCGCCTTACCGGACTCTGGCAGTTACACCAACTACGCGCTGCTTGACAGACCCTATGTATTGCAGAATTTGTTCGCTGCAAGTGAATTTTCAACGCGGTTGCATAGCTGGTGTTACCCGATTGTCGGCTGTACGAGTTATCGTGGCTACTACGATGCAGAACTACTAAACGAATATGTCAACCAGCTTAAGGCGCAAAATTTTGATATTCACATCGGCTATGTAGCCGCCTATTCGACATTAGGCTGGTTCGACGACCCGGTTTTGAGCAGCTTTATCGATTGGCCGGACTATCGGCTTGCCGGCCTGTTATTTCATGAGCTAACCCACCAGCGAATTTATATCGATGACGATACCCAGTTCAATGAATCTCTCGCGGTTGCGGTACAACAGGTGGGTACCGAGTTATGGCTGAGCCTGGCTCAGGACGACGCACAAATTGATGAATTCAAACGCTGGATCGAATACCGCAGTGAGGTGATATCGATGATAGAGGCGACAGTTGAAAAGCTGAACCAGCTTTACAGGACAGAAACGCATGAGGCGATTAAACGCGATAAAAAACAGGCTATTTTCGCTACCAGCCGTGAGCGCTATTCCGCGATTGCAAAAAGACTAAATTACAGCGATGAATTCGAGGGCTGGTTTGCGGGAGAACTGAATAATGCCAAAATTGGATCAATTGCCGCCTACAACACCCATGCCCCCGCCTTTCTGGCAATGATCAAGATGCTGGATTACGATTTTAAGGCCTTTTTTGACACTGTTGAAAAAATCGCCGGGATGAACCGGGCTGCACGCGAACAGTGCCTGGCATCATGGCGAAACGGGACTGCCATCAACGACAATCTATGTCCTAAAACTGCTCTACCGTAAAGGCCCGATCGTGTTTAAGCGCCGGGATCATATTGCGCGCCTTATCGACTTTGGACAGGTCGATATCGGCATAGACGATACCTGGCTCGGCGCCCCCATCGGCTAGAATTTCCCCCCAGGGATCGACGATTAGCGAATGCCCCCAGGAGTTCCTGTTGTCGCCATGATGACCACACTGGTTTGGCGCAATTACATAACAGGCAGTTTCGATTGCCCTGGCGCGGACTAGCGTATGCCAGTGGGCTTTGCCGGTAGTCTGAGTAAATGCCGCTGGAATGGTGATGAATTGCGCGCCATTTTGCGCCAGCGCGCGGTAAATTGCGGGAAAGCGCAAATCATAACAAATTGACATGCCAAGTTTGCCCCAGGGTGTTGTCGCCAGCACCACCTTGTCTCCCGCGGTGATAACATCGGACTCACGGTAAAATTCACCGTTCGAGAGTTCGATATCAAACAGGTGCAACTTGTCGTAACGGGCGACAATTTCACCCTGCGTGTCGAGCAAAAAACTTCGATTAACGATCCGCCCATCAGCAGTTTTAATCAACTGCGAACCAACCAGAATCGTCACACCGAATGTTTGCGCCGCATTTCGAAAAGCGCCCAGACCGGCATCGTCCTCTTCACTGTAGCAAGCGTCCGCAATTTGCGCATTGACCGGCTCGATTAAACCGACCGTCTCTGGCAGGGCAATAAAATCAGCGCCTTCCTCCTGGGCCTGGCTAATTCGCTTCCACACCCAGGAAATATTATCGCCTATGTTGCGGGTCGCAGTGTTTTGAATGCAGGCAGCGCGAAAAGTGCTCATAGCTATATTATCTAAGGCCAGGGGTAGTAAACCATAGCACATCTACCTGTCTGACCAAATATGCATGAAGGCAAATCTAAGGAGAGTTAATTTGATGGCTTAACCCTATAAAAAAAGGTATTTTCCAAACCACTAGAAAATTGCTAGAATCGTTCGCACTATGCCAATCAATCCAACTTCATCCCACTGCGCCGAAAACCAGCTCACCGATCGTTTTGGTCGAGCTATCAACTATGTACGCTTATCGGTCACTGATCGCTGCGATCTACGCTGCGTTTACTGTATGCCGGAAAAGATGAAGTTTGTGCCGCGTACGCAGCTATTGACGCTGGAGGAAATGGAAACTGTTGGTCGATCATTTATCAATCTGGGGGTGGATAAAATACGTATCACCGGTGGCGAGCCACTGGTACGTAGAAATATCATGCGCTTATTCGACAGCCTGGGCGCTATCGAGGCGTTAAAGGATCTAACCCTGACCACTAATGGTACGCAATTAAAAAAATACGCCAGACAGCTGAAAGCTGCCGGGGTAACGCGCATTAATGTCAGCCTGGATACCCTGCGCGCGGATCGTTTCAAGCAGATGACCCGAATTGGCGAGCTAAGTCGTACGCTGGAAGGCATAGATGCCGCGATCGCCTGTGACTTCGAACAAGTCAAGATTAACGCCGTGGTACTAAAAAACCACAACCACGACGAAATGCTGAATCTGGTCAATTATGTAATAGAACGTGGCATCGATATCAGTTTCATCGAGGAAATGCCACTGGGAGAAAACACGCATCATGATCGTGCTAAATCCTATTACTCCAGTGACGAAATTCTCCACGATCTGCAACAGCATTACGAAATTCTACCGGCCACGAAGAAAACTGCCGGACCAACCCGCTATTTTCGTCTGGGTGGATATGAAAATTCCCATGTCGGATTTATCTCACCGCATAGCCATAACTTCTGTGAAAGCTGCAATCGAGTGCGTGTCACTGCTGAGGGGCGTTTACTGCTTTGCCTCGGTCAGGAGCATTCGGTCGACTTGCGCCGGGTTATTCGCGCTAATCCGGGGGACAGGAATGCACTGGATCAGGCTATTATCGACTCGATGGAGATCAAGCCAAAAGGCCACGATTTCAACTTGAATTCTCAATCTATTCTGTTACGTCACATGAATATGACTGGCGGCTAATCTCGTGTCATCTCCTGCCAGGAAGCAGTCAAGACGCTTGCCGGAATTGACCAATGCTGGCCTCGAAGCAACAGCCCGCGTCATTTCCTATAACGAATATAACGAAGCCATCGAAGGTTCAGTTGCAGTCGAACGCGCGCTCACCATCTACCTCGATAAACGCGAAGTTGTAACCCTGATGACGCTCGGCAATTACCCAGAATTATTAATTCTGGGCTGGTTGCGTAATCAACGAATGGTTACGGATATAGAAGCAATCAAGGCGATACAGGTTGACTGGGAAACCGATTCGGTCGCAATTACCACGCATGCCGGCATCGAAGACCTCGACAGCAAGCTTAGCCACAAAACTGTTACTACCGGCTGCGGCCAGGGCACCATGTTTGGCGACCTGATGGCAGATATCGATAAGGTAGTGTTGCAACAATCATCACTCAAACAATCGTCGATTTATGGGTTATTAAAAACGCTTAATGATTACAACGAAGTCTATAAAAATGCTGGCGCAGTCCATGGCTGCGCGCTGTGCAGCGAAAGCCTCGGTATCGAACAGTTTATCGAAGATGTAGGTCGTCATAATGCTGTCGACGCCATCGCCGGTTATATGTGGCTCAACGACATACAGGGTGAAGGCAAACTATTTTATACCACTGGCCGCCTCACCTCGGAGATGGTCATTAAAGTCGCCTTGATGGGCATTCCGGTATTACTATCACGCTCGGGGATAACACGCATGGGTCTCGATATTGCGCAGAAAGTTGGCGTTTCCTTAATCGCTCGCGCGAAGGGGCGGCATTTTCTGGTTTATCATGGGAGAGAGTTTATTGAGTTTGATGCGGTGCCGGAGGTCAGGCCTGGGCGGCAACGCCCGGAGTAAGCTCGCTATTCTTTTATACAGGTTTTCGCACACCAAAACTCTTAATACTTCGTAGTTACTATCGAGTAAGTGCGCGAGTCACTTCTTTTTATGCCAAAAAGAAGTGACCAAGAAAAGGGCAGCCCGTATGTGTGGCCTGACGGCTTCCTGGAAATGAACCGATTTAGGCGGGCACGCAGCCATTCGCTCCCTGCTCAAGGCTGCTCTACAGGCATCCATGCCTGTAGACCCACCGAAATCGATCCATTTCCAGCACACAAAGAGGGCGGTTTAAAAGCCCCAATCTTTAAAGATACGGT
>CBDUSZ010000130.1:0-9592 GCA_965370015.1 uncultured bacterium
AGGAAATTGCTTGCCGAGGTATACCAGGCTTTTCTTCAGAGTCGTAACGAAGTTGAGGGCGGCCCGGATGTGTTTCGCCTGGGTGAAACAACCAGAGTTAATCAACAAAATGAACCCGCTTACGATCTACCGGAACTGGTAGATCATATAGCAACTATGTCAGGTGTGATCCGGGCCAATCTCTTTTCGGATAATGGAAAAGTGCTGTGGTCGACCCAGGCGGAGTTGATCGGCAAGCAATTTCCTGCTAACCACGATCTTGAGGAAGCATTGGAAGGTGAAATGGTATTCGAATTCAAGGATATCAAGGAGGAGCAAAAAGCCGAGTATGTGAAGTTTGGCAGTGAAATATCCCGTCTGGTGGAAAACTACCTGCCGATTTGGGATATCAAGAATCACAAGGTGGCTGCGGTCGTTGAAATTTACAAGGCGCCGAAGACTTTGTTTGATGCAATGGAATCGGCGCGTAAGCTAGTTTGGGTTAGTGTGTCGGGTGCTACCTTGTTTCTATATGCCACGTTGTTCTGGGTTGTCTACCGCGCCAACAACGTGATCCGTTCTCAGCAGGTGCGCCTGGTGGAATCCGAAACCATGGTGGCTGTAGGTGTCATGGCGTCGGCTGTCGCACATAGCATTCGCAATCCGCTGGCAGCGATCCGTTCCAGTGCTGAGCTCACGACCGAGACAAGCGACGATTCAGTCGTTCGCGAAACGGCAGACGACATCATTTTCGAGATTGACCGCGTGGAGCAATGGGTGCGTGAGCTGCTAATCTTTTCAAGGCCGGAGGGAACAACACAATTTAATTCAGCGTATCTGGATCAGATTCTCATGCGATGTCTGAAAGGCTGCAAGCAAGTGATCAAGCGTAACGATGTGCAGTTAATTTGCAAGCTGGGCCAGGAAGTCCCTGCCGTCAAGGGAGATGCCGGGTTGTTGGGGCAAATGTTCAACAGCATCCTGGCCAATGCGCTGGAGGCGATGCCCAATGGCGGTACCCTTACCACCGAAATCCACATTGCGAAACGGGGAAAGATGATCCAGATTTCGATCTCGGATACCGGTCACGGTATTCCCGAAGATCGCCTGGATACGATGTTTGAATCCTGTTTGACCACCAAACGTTACGGTCTTGGTATCGGTATGTTGATGGTAAAACGAATTGTGGATAGACACGGCGGTAGCATCTCGCTCAGCAGCCAGGTGGGTAAGGGCACTACCGTCAGTTTCAAATTTCCGTTGGCCAGGCCCGCATGAGTTCACACCCTGCAATTCTGATTGTCGAGGACGAACCGACCCTGGCGAAGAATATGCGCAGGTATCTAAGCAATGCAGGATTCGAAGTGCATGTAACAGATACCGGTGAATCAGCGATGGCGGAGCTGGAACGTTACAAACCCGATATTGTGCTTCTGGACTACCGCTTGCCTGATACTGATGGTCTGGAGTTGCTTGGTCGAATTCAGGCGGTGGACCGCCGTATACGCATCATCATGATCACCGGTGAGGGCAATGTACAACTTGCCGTACAGGCGATGAAAGCGGGTGCGCATGACTACCTGGCTAAGCCGGTCGTTCTCAAGGAATTGAAACTTTTGTTGAAAAAGATTGCGGGACAGGAGCGGATGGAAGAAGCACTCGACTACTTTCGCCAGAAACAGGCCGGACAAAGTGGTCTGGACAAGTTACTCGGAATCTCAACAGTTATGGTGGACCTGAAACAGCAAATCCGCCAATTGATCGATGCGGAGCGAAATCTTGTCGAGGGTGTTCCGGCATCAGTACTCATCACTGGTGAGACAGGAACTGGAAAAGATCTGGTAGCCCGTGCTTTTCATTTTGATGGTGCTCGCCAGGAAGGCCCGTTCATCGAACTAAATTGCTCAGCCATTCCCGCGCACCTGCTGGAGGCAGAACTGTTCGGCTATGAACGTGGAGCTTTTACCGATGCCCGTGAGCGTAAAATGGGACTGGTAGAGGCCGCGCATGGTGGTACGCTATTCCTTGATGAAATCGGGGATATGGATATTGCGCTGCAAACCAAATTACTGAAGTTGCTAGAGGATCGCACGGTTCGACGTCTCGGAGGACTGCGCGACAAGCAGGTTAATGTGCGAATAGTCGCTGCAACTAACTGTCGTTTGGAGCAATTGATTAATGAGGGAAAATTCCGCTCGGATCTTTACTATCGCCTACGAGTGGTGCAGGTCAGTATCCCGCCGTTGCGCGATCGAGGCACAGATATTATTCACCTGGCTGATCACATGTTGAATCAGCATGCTCAACGTTATCGTAAAGATAAAATGCAAATCAGCCAGGCCGCGCAAACGACAATGTTGGACTACTCCTGGCCTGGGAACGTGCGTGAGCTTCGCAACATGATGGAACAGGTGGTGTTGATGATAAACACAAAACTGCTAGAACCACATCATCTACCGCTTAATAAACAGCTTTCCGCCCAGCTCCCCCCGCCCTACCCCATCGCAGAGGAATTGCGCGAATTGGTTCCGACTGAAAGCTCAAACGCACTCAATATTGTCGATATGGAACAGCGCATGGTAACCGAAGCACTTGAGCGCACGAAGGGCAATGTGACGCGTGCAGCCGAGCTGCTCGGTTTGAGTCGCGATACGTTGCGTTATCGCATCGATAAACACCGCGCGCTTTCGTCAGAACTTTGCGATAAATCGTAAATGGCGCGTACGTAAAAGGGGACGGATAATGGTGCAAATATTATCCGATGCCCAGTTCGAAGTATCCTTCATTTAGTCCATGAAATGATACATTCCCAGTCTAAGTTTTTCCTCTAAAGGGAGTCCTTTGAGGGTACCCTGGTGATTCTGCTTTTGTGTTTCCAGCTTTCTTTTCATTTGGTAATCAGCCTGCGCTTGTTCAATACGAAAGCGAACGATAAATCCCTTAACTTTTTTAAACATTGTGGAGATATAAGATATCTGTCGGGAAATAACAGTTTCGAAGTTTGAAATTTCGGCGGTGTTATATTGAAGGCTTTTTCTGTTCATCGGTATTACCTCTAGGTCGGTTGGTTGATGTTCGAAAAGTTTGAGCCAATTCGGGATAACAAGCATAAGGATGGTTTGACAAATTCATGACGTTTTCATATCGAAATATGATGTTTTTCCAAAGTTACCATTAACACTCGGTCATAATTCTGTAATCATGGTGACGAACTACGATTAGGAACGGGATAGTAAGTGATTTTCGAGTTTAATCAGATCAAAATTGATACCGAGCGATTTCACCTTTATCGGAAGGATAAACCGGTCTCGATTGAGCCCCTGGTGTTCGATTTGCTGGTTTACCTGATTAAGAATAGGGACCGAGTCGTTACCCGGGAGGAATTGCTAGATAACCTGTGGGAAGGCAAGGTAGTAACCGATGCAGCACTGGGCGTGAGACTAAAAGACGCTCGAAAAGCCGTGAGGGACAGTGGCGCCAAACAGGAGGTGATCAAAACATTTCACGGCCGGGGTTATCAATTCATCGCTGAACTATCAGAATTGGCGATTCCGATCGCTTCATTTTCAAATGGTGAGGACAGCCTCAAAGCCGGCGTTTCGTCATTACCCGGCAAACCCTCGATTGCTGTCTTACCATTTTCAAACATGAGCGGCGATGAGGAACAGGAGTATTTCTGTGACGGCATAGTCGAAGACATTATTACTGAGCTCTCTCACTTTAAAGACCTGTCTGTAATCGCTCGACAATCATCATTCAGTTTTCGGGGTCAGAAAGTTGATATTGTGGAAGTTGGGCAAAAATTAAATGTTCATTACATATTGGAGGGCAGCATACGCAAGTCTGGTATTCGAGTTCGAGTGACGGCACAGTTGATCGATGCCAAGACTGGTACACATGTTTGGGCGAGTCGATTTGACCGGGACCTTGAAGACATATTTGCGGTGCAGGATGAAATTGTGCGAACCATCTCTGCGACGTTAATGGATAAGGTGCACCACGCTGACCATGAACTCGCTAAAAGAAAATCGCCATCAAACTTAAAGGCATATGATTGCGTCGTTCTCGGCCTGAACTATTTTTATAAATGGACACCTGAAAGCAATCAAAGGGCACAGGAGCTGTTTGAGCAGGCTGTATCAATTGATCCAGGGTATGCCTCTGCTTATGCCTGGTTAGCTGAAGCTCATTTTAGAGCGGGACTGAATCTATGGAGTGCCTCATTCGAAAAAAGCTTTTCCTCCCTTTTTGATTATGCTTCGAAATCCGTCAATTTGGATGACAATGATAGCCATACTCATACTGCACTGGGACTAGCTTACCTATTCCGCGGGGACCACGATCTTGCACGGTCCCAGTTAGAGCGGGCTCTTGCACTTAACCCCAGTAACACTGATGCGATGGTCCACCTCGCTAGATGCGAAGCCCTGTCAGGCAAGCCCAAAAAGGGTGTTGAGCAATTATCTGAGGCCCTGCGTTTCAATCCCTTTGCAAACTATCAGTGGTTTGCGGGACAAGTACATTATATAGCCGGACAGTATGAGGAGGCGATCCGAGACCTAAGCACCCTGTCTAGTCCAAACGCCCTCGTACACGCGTTCCTTGCTGCCAGCCATGGACAATTGGGTAATGATACAGAAGCACGTGTGTCAGCATCACTTTTCACCTCTATGGCCCAGGATCTTGTAAATTTATCGGGCGCGTCTTTACCACAAAGCTGGATTGAGTTTGTAGTAGCGAGATATCCGTTTAAGTACCAAAAAGATGCCGAACATTTTAAATCTGGTCTTGAAAAGGCAGGCCTTTCCTGATTTCGACCAGGAAAATCAAGAAATCAACGACTCCGTCCCCTTTTATCGACTCTCGTCCCCTTTTGTTTTCTAGGCGATCTCCGTCTTATAACTAAACATGTCACCGCGACCCTTGGTGATGCGGATTTCGATGATTTGATTATTGCTGGTATAGGTAGTTCGATGTAACACCAGAACCGGCGAATTGACTTCAATATTGAGTATCGCCGCGGTTTTCTCGGTCGCATTTTCGGCGGTCAGCGTCTCATCGGCACGCACCACGGGTACCTTGTATTTATCCACCACCACCGCGTAGAACAGATCGGGTATATGGATGTCTTCATTCTCCAGGCCCGGCAATACATCGGCTCGCCAACGCGAGTACTCGACCATCACTGGTTTATCCTCGATATACCCGATGCGTTCGATATATAGCAAATCGGTAGACTCGGAGATGTTCATTTTGCGGCAAATTTCCTTATTGCCCTGTTCGATATAGCGCCGCGAAGTCTTTTTGTCGATGCGTACATCCTTGCCTTCTGCATCACCGTAAGACACGTACAGGAACAGGCTATTATTAAAATCGATGCGCGACACATAGGTACCTTTACCTTGATGGCGGTACAATTTTTTCTCCCACACCAGGTTATCGATGGCTTTTTTTACCGTTCCCTGGCTTACCCCGAGGGTGGCCGCGAGTTGCGGCTCTGAAGGTATCAGATCGCCTGACACGAGTTCACCCGACTCGATAAAATCCATCAGGTAATCCTCGACGACACGATATAGCGGTTTGGCTGGTGCCTGGCTCATATTCCTTCCTTAACAATTAACTGGTTGATTTAATTAAATTTAAACCTAATTCAGAACATAGTTTATTCTATATTATGATATCGCTCTACTATTTCATTCGATGATCAGAAATGAATTCAAAAATCCATATTACCCAACTAAACCTGGATCAATCAGATACGGACTAGCGCACTAAATATTAAAAAGGTTGTTGACATCATTGTAAACTACTGCAAGAATCGACTCAACTAACTCATATATATGAGTTATATAACTACAATAAATTGCGTTAACTACTGAGGAGACACAAGAGAGCATGGACTTTCTTAACTATTTCGGTAACGTATTTACCCCCTACCACCTGATGTTGCTGTTTGGTGGCACCACTGCCGGGTTAATTCTGGGCGCGCTGCCCGGCTTGAGCCCTACCATGGCGGTTGCATTAATTATCCCGTTTACTTTCCACATGCAACCCGCAAGTGGATTAATTTTACTCGGTGCGATGTATACCGCAACCGTTGCTGGCGGCGCCATCAGCGCTATCCTGGTGAATGTACCCGGTGCACCTGCGAATATTGCAACCGCACTTGATGGCCACCAGCTGGCTCGACAGGGTCGCGCCTCGGAAGCACTGCATTATTGTTTTCTCAGCTCATTTGTCGGCGGCCTGTTCGGCATTATTATCCTTATATTTTTTACCCCACCGCTCGCCGACCTTGCACTCAAGTTTGGACCGACCGAACTTTTCTGGATCGCGATTCTGGGCATTACCGTAATCGGCACCATCGGCAGCAAGTCGGTAGTCAAGGGTTTGATGGCTGGCCTTTTTGGCCTTGCGATATCGACCATCGGCGACAACCCGATGTTGGGTGAGCAACGATTTGTCTACAGCGAACACATGGAAAGTGGCATTCATATCGTCGTGGCGTTGATCGGCCTGTTCGCTTTGCCACAAATTCTGACGCTGTTAGAAGAAAGCCGCAAAGGGACCTCTGATTCAATGTTCGCGTTGAGTGAGGCCAAATGGGTTACATCACTGCACTATAACATCCGTCGCGTCAAGGCACTCACGATTGGCTCTATTGTCGGTGCAATCGTGGGGGTTATACCGGGCGCAGGTGGTCAAATAGCAGGCCTGGTGGCTTACGACCAGGTTAAAAAAACAAGCGCCAACCCGGAGTTGTTTGGCCACGGCGAACCCGACGGCGTGATTGCAGCCGAGTCGGCCAATAACGCAATGGTGGGTCCTTCCCTGGTGCCCCTTTTAACCTTAAGTATTCCTGGAAGCCCGACGGCTGCGGTGCTATTGGGCGGCCTGCTGATTCACGGCCTGTTCCCCGGCCCCGACCTGTTCACGCTGCACGCCGAGGTGATCTGGACGTTTATCGATTCACTGATAGTCGCTCAGGTATTCATGCTGGTGATCGGATTATTTCTCAGTCGCCACAGTGGCTGGATCATGAAAGTACCCTCGCATTATATGGCGGCAGCGATTTTGATACTGTCCGTATTCGGTACCTATAGCATCCAGTCGAGCTATTCAGACGTGCTGATCATGGCGATACTGGGTGTGGTAATGTTTTTCGCCAGCAAATTCGGTTTTGGTCCGGCACCTGTAGTACTCGGAATCATCCTCGGGCCGATTGCAGAAGATAATTTTCTCCAGGGTAAATTGATCGGTGAGGCGGGTGATGGTGTAGTTAGTTATTTTCTAAGCGGCACGATCAACATAGTGCTGATCCTGGCGACGCTCGGCTCGGTGGCCTACAGCGTATACGCCAGCCATAAAATGAAACAAAAATCGAGCACGGCATTTTAACTACAATGATTAATTTTAAAAATACCGAGCAAGCGTCCGCTGTTTTTACACTGATCATTTCAGCGCTGTTTGCCTTTTTGGCGTTTTATAACACCGACGCTGACACTTACCTGTTTCCGCGAATTATCGCTGTGGCCCTGGCACTGCTGTCGATCATCCTGTTAATTTCCAACCTTGGAACTGGCAAACAAACTGTTGTAGAAAATAGTGCAGCAATTAATTTTAGGGACATCTGGCCGGGGCTGTTAATAGGCCTGGTATTTTTCCTATTGCTGGAAACTCTGGGATTTTATATGAGTTCATTTCTGGCATTTCTTTCTATTTTATTACTGTACGGAAAACGCAAGGCGATGGATATCGAAGCAATGACACTCAAAATTATCGTTTCGCTAGCGTTTATGATTATTCTTTTTTTACTATTCTGGAGCGGACTGAATGTACGAACCCCGACCGGATGGTTTTTTTGAACAGTGCCAGCATCGGCACCCCGTTATTTAGACCCAAATGAGGAGAAAGAAAATGAAATCAACGCTTTTGAAAAAAACCAGCTCACTGGCCCTGACCATAGCAACTGGCGCAATACTGCTGGGTGCTTCAAGCGCCAGTTATGCAGAATACCCGGATCGCCCGATCGGCGTCATGGTCGCCTACAATCCAGGTGGCGCTACCGACTTCCAGGCACGTATCGCAACCCTGGCCTCGGCTAAGGAAAAGGACGGCAAGGCGCTATCTGTAGGCCAGCCGATTTATGTCATCAACAAACCTGGAGCCGGTGGTCGCAAAGGCTGGAACTGGTTTGCTGCTAAAGCACCCAACGACGGTTATATGTTGGCGGCTTATAATGTACCGCACTTTATCGCACAGTCGATCGTATTTGACACCAAATACAATATTAATAATCTGGAACCCGTGGGTAACTGGGGTGCTGATCCTGCGGTACTGATCGTCGGCAAAGACAGCCCTTTTAATTCGGCAAAAGATCTGCTTGCCTTTGCAAAGAAAAATCCGGGCAAGGTCACGGTCAGCGGTGCCGGTAAGTTCGTCGGTCACCACATTGCCTACCTGCAACTGGAAAAAGCAGCCGACGTGAAACTAACCTACGTGCCCGGTAAGGGCGGTGTCGGTGCGATGAAACTGGTAAAAGGTGGACAGGTTAAGGCCGGTTTTAATAACCTGTCTGATTCCGCGCGTTCGCAGGGCGATATCAAGATTTTGGCCGTAGCCGACCTCGAGCGTCACGCATTTTTACCCGATGTGCCTACCTTTAAGGAGCTGGGCATTCCGGTAGATAATTCGAGCGTTAACTTTCGTGGGCTAATGGTACCCAAAGGCACTTCACCCGAGATCATCAAATACCTGGCGAAAACTGTGCCGGTGATGTTCGGTGACGGTAAGACACTTGGCAAGATGAAGCAAACCAATTCTCCGGTACGCATCATGAATCGTGATGAAGTACTCGCAATGTGGAAAGAGCGCCAGACAGCTCTGACTGCACTTTTGCAAGGTCTGAAGTAACTCTATAGATACATCAGGTGAGTGGCAAAGAGTCACTCACCTGACAATCTGACTTTAGGGGTTATCCAGGATAACTAACAAATTTTGCAGCGATAATTACCGCGGTGGTTATCGCTACAGGATTTTGATCCTGATCAATTAATCAGGCCCAGGCTTTTTGCACCTGTTTCGAGAGGATGAATGGCATGCCATCAGAACAAAATTCTGAAGTAAAAGCGAACGTCGCAGCACTGATCGGAAAAGCTCGCGCAGCACAGCTTATTTATCAGCGCTACGACCAGAAGCAAGTCGATGAAGTGGTAACCGCAGTCGGCTGGACCATCATCAACAGCAAAAACAATCACCTGCTCACCGAGATGGCAATCAAGGATACCGGTATCGGTAAATACGAAGACAAAATTCGCAAAAACTACCGCAAGACCCTGGGCCTGCTGCGTGATTTAAAGGGGGCCAAATCAGTCGGCGTCATCGCCGAGTACCCGGAAAAGGGCCTCATTGAAATTGCCAGACCTGTCGGTGTGGTAGGCGCAATCGTGCCATCTACCAATCCGGTAGCAACTCCATTTAACAAAACCCTCAACGCCTTGAAAGGCCGCAATGCGATTATCCTTGCACCGTCCCCCAAAGGTCAAAAAGTTTGCGCAAAATTAGTTGAACTGATTCACGACGAATTGCGCCGCGTCGGCGCACCAACCGATCT
>CBDUSZ010000131.1:0-9544 GCA_965370015.1 uncultured bacterium
GTACAGTGGAACAGGCCATGCCACGCGGCTTGAGTGAAGAATTGCATGCCGATCGCCATCATCGGGCGGCCAGTTTATTTGAATCGGTAACACGCCTCGGTTCGCCCCATGAGGGCGGTGGCTGGCGTTACTGGCTCGATGAATTGTTCCTGCATCCTCAATGGGGGCTGTTGGGCAGCCTGGCAGTATTTGCAATGGTTTTGTTTGTAGTGTTCGGCATCAGTGCCTGGCTCGACTCAATCAGTGCCGCGCGCCTCATCGACTGGCTGGCCGGGTGGCAACCACAAACTGCTGGTGGCGTTATCGGCCGCGCCGTGGTTGACGGACTTGTCGGCCTGATCGGTATTGTCGTGCCCTATATGATACCGCTGGTATTGTTACTGGTGGCTCTGGAAGAAAGTGGCATCATGCATCGCATCGCCTTCGTGGTGGATCGAGGCTTTCATCGCATTGGTCTGCACGGCGGGGTGGCGGTGCCTTTTTTACTTGGCCTCGGATGTAACGTGCCGGCGATTTCCGCTGCAGCCCGGGTGACCAGTGGCCGAGAGCGGGTCATAGCCTCGGTTCTGATCACCTTTGTGCCCTGTTCGGCGCGCTCGGCAGTGATTCTTGCGCTGGCCGGAAAATACCTGGGTGGTTTCGGCGTGTTCGCCATTTTCATGCTTACCATTCTGGTCATCGCCATACTTGGCCCCCTGCTCACTCGCCGTTTTCCTGAACGCAGGCCCGGTCAGGTGCAGGAGATCCCCGCCTATGCCATACCACGCTTGTCTAAGCTGCTGGGTGAGAGCTGGGTGCGTACTCGCGACGTTCTAACTATCGTTACGCCTTTATTGGTCGCTGGCAGTGTGGTGCTGGCCCTGCTGAGTTATATCGGCGCCGATTCTATACTTAATACCCTGCTTACCCCAATCACCTCCTGGTGGTTAGGGGTGCCGGTAGTTCTAGGGATGCCCATCCTGTTCGGTATTCTGCGCAAAGAGTTATCACTGTTGATGATTTATCAGGCTCTCGGCAGCTTCGATGTTGGTGCGTATATGGACTGGGTACAGCTCACCACCTTCCTGCTGTTTCTGACTTTCTATATTCCCTGCGTATCTACCTTTGCCGTCATGCTCAAGACTATCGGTCGCAAACAGGCACTATTTTCCGTACTATTATCGGTGGTCGTGGCACTGTTGGTGAGTGGATTCATACGATTACTACTGGAAGGGGTTCGCATCGTTGTACCAGGGTGACTACTTCTCGCTGTAGACATAAAGTTCTCGCACATTAACCCAATAGTTAACTACGCATTTGAGTCCGACTTGACAAAAACCGGGTACACGGCGTATCTAAAACTCGGCCAGGCCAATAGTAGGATTCATCGCAGCTCGACTGCTACAATCACTAGTCCACAAGCCAGGATGATGACACAAGTAAAATGAACCAATTAGAACAATTACAACAATTCACCACACTGGTGGCCGATACCGGTGATATTGAAGCCATTCGCCAGCACACCCCGCAAGACGCAACCACGAATCCATCGCTGCTATTAAAAGCAGTCGGTTTGCCACATTATCAAAATCAGTTACAGCAAGCCCGGGATTACGCCAACTCCGAGGGTGGTGACTCGCAATCCCAACTCGGAAATGCAACCGACAAACTGGCGGTATTGATCGGGCGGGAAATTTTGAATATTGTCCCGGGCCGAGTCTCGACTGAAGTAGATGCGCGACTGTCTTTCGATATAAACGCCAGCATTGAAAAAGCGCGTAGGCTGGTCGACATGTACGAACAGGAGGGTATCGAGAGACAACGAATTCTGATAAAACTGGCCTCTACCTGGGAAGGCATCCGGGCCGCCGCACAACTCGAAAAAGAAGGCATTAACTGCAATCTCACCCTGTTATTCAGCTTTGCCCAGGCACAGGCCTGTGCAGACGCAGGTGTGTTTCTGATCTCGCCTTTTGTGGGTCGAATATTTGACTGGTACAAAAAAACCGATGGTGTTGATGGCTATGCGCCGGCGCAAGATCCTGGTGTTCTGTCGGTCCAGCGTATCTACAACTACTATAAATCAAACGGTTTTAACACCGTCATTATGGGTGCCAGTTTTCGCAACTGCGAGCAGATACGCCAACTGGCCGGATGCGACCGTCTCACCATTAGTCCGGGGCTGATGCAGGAGCTGGCCGATAATGATTCAGCGTTGGAGCAAATCCTCGATCCGCAATCAGTCTCGTCGACAGATGTTAAAACCTTACTCAGCGAAAATTACTTTCGCTGGAGCCATAATGCCGATGCCATGGCCACCGAAAAGCTGGCCGAAGGTATTCGTTTGTTTGCGGCTGATCAGGTTAAGCTGGAGACCATCTTGAGTGGTGATAGAGCTGTTGCCTGACATGCGTAACCGGGTATTTCTATGCTGAATACCTGGCCTGGTATATTTTGTTGTATTTTGTGGCAAGATCGCAGGACGCGGTAGCTCGATACGGAAATACTGGGTCTCGAACCCGGTTCCGGGCAGTGAAGGTTTTGATTGTTAACCCTCGGCCAGCCGATCAAACCTGGGTAGAGAGAATTAATGCCTGGCTGGGTTAAATTGCATTTGTATATTAGTAAGTACTAATATATAGTGTCGGCAAACACCTTGGTTAAAATTATTAGGAGATTTGCCATGAGTATTGATCGTATCGTGCTCGCGATCGCAGGACTTTTTATCGTTCTCAGCGTAGCTTTGTCCCACTTCCATCATCCTTACTGGTTATTTTTTACGCTTTTTGTCGGGCTTAATTTGTTTCAGTCTGCTTTCACAGGATTTTGTCCGCTGGCAATGATTTTGAAAGCGATGGGTAAAAAACCGGGGCAAGCGTTCGGCTAAGCTACGCTTGCTGTAACCAGCCGGGTGGAAAGTCGGTGTCAGATCCTAATGTTATTACCTGGTAAATGAATAAATCAGGCAAAGCGGCCCTGTATTCAGCTTTAGTATTCCCCGGGGCTGGACACCTATTTTTAAACAGACGTATTTCCGCTGCCGTGCTGGCTTGTGCGGCATTTGCGGGACTTTATTTGATTATTGCTAATATGCTGCAAAGGGCCCGGGAAATAGCTGATAAAATAGTCAGCGGCGAGGTAGGTTTAGACCTGGCCGCTATTACAGAATTATTATCCAGACAGGCAGCCAATAGTGAATCTCAATTACTGGACGTTGCCTGGGCTGGGTTAATCATTTGCTGGCTAATCGCTATAGTTGATTCTTATCGATGTGGTCGTGCGCAAGATAAAATCGACGCGAATAGCTAAAACACAAGCAGATATCATCGCTTTTCGGGGTTTAGCTATTCCTGATCATCTGAAATAGATGATCTTTCAGGTGCAGGCGAATTTTTTTCCTTTCATCGAGGTATTCATCCGAACTGCTTTCTATACCGGTTTCGATGCGAAGGATTTCATGATCGACTTCATCGTATTCATCGGATAATCGGGCGAAATGAAGGTTGTTCGATTTCAGCTTACGGATGGTTTCACGGTGTTCTGGAAATTCATGAACCAGATCGTGCTTTTCATTCAGCATGGCTTGATCAGAGGCTCCCGGGGGTTTTATCTTATTTCAACCTGAACTCCTGGGTCCAGGTTCTAGCTTATCGGCGCAATTCACACACTGGGAACTAAACGGTAGCAGTTCCAGTCGCGCGGGAGGAATATCTTCTCCACACACACTGCAGTTAAAATACTCACCCGCCTCGATTCTTTTCAACGCGGTATTAATCATTGCCAGTTCCTGCTGGGCAGTGTTACCGAGTGACTGGAGGACTTCATCATTTTCACGTTCAGTTGCCTGTTCGGTCCAGTCCGCGGTCATACCTTCGTGTCTGATGTCTCTGTCGATACTTTTTATGCGATGCGTGGCTTCTTGTTTCAGCGCCATGAGATTGCTTTTAAACTGTTCCTGATTCAGCATTAATCACCCGTTTTAATATTAATTTCGAGGTAACGTCCGTTGCCTTAGAGGTCTCTGCCAGGCAGTTATTTTCTGCGCCCTGGGTGAGCGACCCAGGCTTTAATATTGCAGCGGATTAACAATCCCCGCTAAGTCCTGCTGGCATGACTCTCAACTCCGGGCTCCCTAGGTATTTGCCAGATAAATGGCTAAAAATAAAAGAATTAATGTGACGGCTTGCATGCCAACCCTGGCGAACATTAACTGGCTAGAATGCTTCTCATCAAACTCGCCACCATGAGCCATTGACCAGATACCGGCGCCAAGCACAACAATAGTCAAAAACATGGCAACTACGATTACGACTGATAATATATTCATCTCTCACTCCTGATTTCCCGTTCATGTCCGATGATAAAGAATCTATTTAAATGTAAATTGATATAGGTCAAACTATTAATCGACAGACATCCTAGAATTTTTTGCGAATATCGGGGTGCTGAGGTGAGATTTAGCAGTAAATTGTCGTATAACACTAGCGTTCGCTTGTAGCAAAAACTCTGGATTGATACGAAATGGATCTAAGACATCACTGGGAACAGGCCTACTCAAGTCACCAGGCTGAAAAAACAGGTTGGTATGTACCGCACTTAAAGACTTCCTTAAGCTGGATTAAGCGGCTCGATCTGGGTGTGGATGCCCCAATTATTGACGTTGGTGGCGGTGCTTCAACACTGGCTGGCGACCTGCTTGATGCGCATTTTCGATCAATCACAGTCCTCGATATATCAGCCAAAGCGTTGTCTTCGGTGAGAGCGGGACTGGGGAAAAGGGCTGAACTGGTCAACTGGCTGGAAGGCGATATCACTTCACTGGATTTACCATCACAATACTATCAACTATGGCATGATCGGGCGGCATTTCATTTCCTTATCGAGGTTGAACAGCAACGCCAGTATCGAGATAAACTTGTAAGCGCGCTGAAACCGGGTGGACATCTAATCATCGCGACATTTGCACCTGAAGCTCCATCCAGATGCAGTGGTCTGCCCGTTCAACGGTACAGCCGGGAACAGCTAGAGAGCACACTAGGCAGAGAATTTGAACTGCAACGGCAAAAACAAGAATGGCATACTACGCCGGCTGGGGTGAAGCAAAGGTATCTCTATTGTCATTTCCGTAAGGTCGCCTGAAAAATGCCGTCGTTATTTGCCTGTCTGCAAAGTGACGGTGACGCATTAATATTGAATGATTTAATTTTGAGTCGCATTTGGTGGATGGTTGCTAGCAGGTTTAACATCGCGTCTCAGCAGACATAAATTGAGATGATTCAGGTTATTGAAAAAGGTTTGAGTGGTAAAATTGAATAGAGAACTGCCGGTAAATCCAGAATTAGAGAAAGGCTACAACGTACGTCTGTTGCGCGATGATTTTCAGCAACTTTTCGAAAACTGGAGCGCGCGTAGTTTGGCGTTCCGCACCAGTGCCGATGCACTGCTCGATCTTGCCTATGACGATGGCCCCAGGGACAAGCTCGACCTGTTCCATTGTGGCGAGCGTGATGCTCCTCTGCTGGTATTCATTCACGGCGGTTATTGGCAACGCGGTGATAAATCGGTGTTTAGTTTCATCGCTGAGCCTTTCATTGAGCTCGGTGTGGACGTGGCGTTAATCGGCTATCAGCTTTGTCCTGAGACAGACATGAGTTCGATGGTTGCTCAAATTCGAAAGGCGATCATCTGGCTGTGGCGCAACGCGGCCCAGACTCGAACTGCGCCCGATCGTATCAATATCTGCGGTCATTCGGCTGGCGGGCATTTGACGGCCATGATGCTGGCCACAAAGTGGACGCAGCTCGGTGACGATTTGCCCGATAATCTGCTCAAGACCGCTATTCCGATGAGTGGCCTATACCAACTGGAACCGCTACGTCAGACCACGATTAGTGATGCCCTGGGCATGGATGCGTCAATTGCACATGGCAACAGTCCCTATTTTCTTAAGCCCGCCACCGCTGCCCCCATTTTGGTCACTATCGGCGGTGACGAGAGTGTTCAGTTACATTGGCAAACAGATCAGTTTGTTGAGCAATGGAGTCGCTATCAGGCGCCGGTCGAAACCCATGTCGAGCCAGATGTTGATCACTTCGACCTGGTTAATCGACTGGCGCGTGGCGACAGTGAAATCTTTAACAAGGTCCACGCCTGGTTGCGGTAATACCCGCATTCACCAGTAGTAGTTGTTAGCCTATGTCCATTACGATTGAAACACAGCATTTAACTCGAAAATTCGGCGATGTTGTCGCGGTCGATGCGGTTAATCTGTCGATAAATTCAGGTGAAATATTTGGCCTCCTGGGGCCCAATGCCGCGGGTAAATCAACCATCATTCGACTGTTGGCTGGCATACTGCGCCCGAGTTCGGGTGAGGCCAGTGTTCTTGGTTTAAATCTGTTTACCCAAACAGAACAAATAAAACGGCTTATCGGTTATGTCGCGCAGTATTTTGCCTTATATGCTGATCTGACGGTGTATGAAAATATTGAATTTTACGCCGGGCTATATGGTATCGATGATCAGAAACGTCTACAGCAACAACTCGAGTTATATGACCTGATTCAATTTAGAAATAAAAAAGCCGGACTGCTTTCAGGCGGGTTTAAACGTCGCCTGGCGATGGCCTGCGCTACCGCACATGACCCCGAACTGATCTTCCTGGATGAACCCACCGCGGGCATCGACCCGGTGACGCGTAAAGAGTTGTGGGAGCTTTTTTACCAGCTATCGACTAGCGGGAAAACCCTGTTTATCACCACTCATTATATGGAAGAGGCCGAGCGCTGTAACCGACTGGCATTTTTAAACCAGGGCCGACTCGTCGCGCAGGGAACACCGGGTGAAATTCGTGCTTCGTTGACGAATCAGCAGGTGTATTCCTGTGAGATATCGCATAATCCCGAACTGACTGATGCGTTGATGAATTTACCTGGTATCGAGCTGCTGAATCAGTTTGGCAGCGAGCTGCGTATTATTGCTTCGACTCAGGTCAAGTTTGACCAGATTGAGAAATTAATCGCGCATTATCACGCAGAACCATTTCAACTGACACCGGTGTCGCCGAGTATCGAAGACGCGTTCATCTCCCTGACCAGTCATGGTACAGATCAATGAAACTAATATGGGCCTTGATAAGAAAAGAGTTTATCCAGTTACGCCGTGACCCGCGACTGGTCGGGTTTATAATCGTCATGCCAATCGTATTGACCACCCTGTTTGGTTTTGCATTAAAGCTGGAACCCGATAATGTGAAGATGGCTTACGTGGACGAAGACACCTCCATGTTCAGCAACTTGATAAAAACCAATATCTGGAACGAAGGTTATTTCGACTTATATGAAGTGGATACCGTGGCAGAAATTCGAAATGAAATTCGTCTCGGCCGTGCGCGAGCAGGACTTTATATACCCGAGGATTTTTCCGCTGAACTGGTTGAAAATAATCAGCCATCGGTGACATTATTTATCGATGGCACGATGCCTTCGCTGGCGACGGCCATGGATAATAATTCGTCGGCCATCACCGATGATGCGGTTACCGCCGATATGTATTTTTCGGACCCCGATGAACCACTCGTAGTCATCGCGCAAGACCCGTTTAAGCTTGAGATAGAAACCCTGTTTAATCCAGACAAGGTTGAAACCTGGTTTTTTCTACCCGGAGTAGTCGGTATTTTGATCATGCAGGTAGCGTTAATTTTGACTTCTACCACCGTGGTACGCGAACGCGAGAACAATACGCTGGAACAATTGCTGGTCAGCCCTATGACACGAAGCCAGTTTATTCTGGGCAAAATTATTCCTTATGTCATCATCGGATTGATCGACTTTTACGCGATTTTGGGTTTTAGTTGGCTGGTGTTTGACTTGCCGTTACCCAATTCCCAAGCGCTGTTATTTTTACTCGCGGTAGCCTACCTGGCAGCATTAATTTCCATGGGGCTGGCGATTTCAACCATTAGCCAGACCCAGCAACAGGCCATATTTTTATCTATTTTTGTATTGATTCCTTCGATCCTGCTGTCGGGTTTTATTTTTCCGATTGAAGCGATGCCGTCCTACATTCAGCCGGTTGCCTATATTATTCCGTTTACCTATTTCGTAGATATTATCCGGGGGATTCTTCTCAAGGGGAATAGCCTTGTCGAACTTATCCCCCAGTTCCTGGCTTTGGCTGCCTTTGCGGTATTATTTACCACCTTCAGTATCCTTCGGTTTCGTAAAACCCTGGCTTAAATTGAATTGACTCGAATTTAATCTTAACAGTGTGGCGAATAGACTCTGATTTAATCTGACATTGTGACGCTGTATTTTTTCTGAAAAGTTACGATAGCAGACATTGACTATTATAAGGGGAAACAGCTGGCCGAGGCTGTGTGAAAACGAGATGGTTGGTATAATACGAAGGTCACAGCACCGGGGTAAACCGAATGAAGCGTTTCATTGAAGGTGAGAACCGATTCCAGAGTACCTTATTCCCCGAAAGCCTTGAAGATTACATTGCAGAAGATAATTCGATCCGCATCGTCGATGCGTTTGTCGACAAGCTTAAGCTGAAACAACTTGGCTTTGGAAGGGTATTCTTGATCACCTGCTATACAGCATGAATAAATGCTTTATTCTGCTGTCAGTATTTCTTGTGACCGGGTGCGAGGAGACCACGTATTGGACCAAGTATAGTGACTCACCGGATGAGTTTGATAGAACTCAGCTGGCTTGCCACAATCAAATATATTTCATGCCTCAGACGAATCAAAAAGGCGCCCAACCGAATTATAAAATCGAACCCCGGCTCACCGAGACTAATACATCCTCGAAATTCACTCTCTACAAAGTTCCATTTCAAAACCTGGGTGACGCCTTTGGCTCATCTGTTACCTCTTTTAAAAATATTGCCCGAAAAGAACAGCTTTTTGAGAACTGCATGGTCGCGAATAACTGGGAGAAAACGAGAGTCAGTACGGTGGCCTTGACGGAATTGGTATTTGCCGAAGCTGGCCCCGATTTGACCGCATATAAAGGTATTGCGACAGGCTACATGGATCGCACAGGCACCATAAAAATGAAGAACGATTCAGGTCAAGTTTGTGTTGGCAGCCTTCGCTATACGAAAAACTGGACCGGCGATGGGTCGATGAGGTGCGACGACGGTTTCAGTGCGAATATTGAATTTCAGGGGATCTCAGGCTTTAGTGGATACGGGGCTGCCGCCACAAGCAAAGGATACGAAATTAAGTTTGTCTATGGTGTTGAGGAAGAAGCAATTCATCAGTACCTGGAGTAAGCAAATTAAAGTTGTTTATGGTCCAGGGGGGGGTACTGACAAGTTAACTGTAATTTGGTGACAATTGCCAGATGAAAAATACAAATATATATAAGCGATATCGATTTCCTTCAGAAATCATCCAATATGCCAGCTTGACTACAGATTCAATCTCAGCCATCGCGACATTGAAGATTTGTTAGTCGAGCAAGGAATAGATGTTACTTACGAAGCGATCCGAGTAGTCCATGGCAACGTGGTTCCAATGAGAACACCAATCGGTTGCTGAGGCAGTATCTCC
>CBDUSZ010000132.1:0-9488 GCA_965370015.1 uncultured bacterium
GATTATTATTGCTATACGAAATACAACTCTCCCTACAGATAATACTTCCATTAAATTTTATGCCGATAAGTGATTATGCGATACCGTGAAAATAGCAAAATGCAGCGCTTAGATACCACCATATTCTCATGCATGAATTTTAATATCAATGGTTGGAAATAGATGTTATTCAGGGTAAGTGAAAATAGTGCAACGGGTTCTTACATCGATTTCTATCGGCCTATTTTGCGGGTAGTTTACCGCCAATGGCGTTAGTCACTTCGGCGGCGGCAAATTTCACTTTGGGGCCAAGTTCCGATATCACGTGATTCGGAAGTCGTACCGTCGGCCCTGACACTGAAATGCCGGCGACCGCTTCGCCAAAGGTGTTATATATAGTTGACGCCACACACCGCATACCGGCGTAACGCTCTTCATCATCTATCGACCATCCGCGCTGTCGGGTCGCATCAAGATCGCTAAAAAGGCCTTCAGCTGTGATCAGTGTCTTCTGAGTAAACTCGGGTTGGCCCTTCAATTGTATAATTTTTTCCACATCCCGGCGTGGCATATTGGCAAGTAGAGATTTACCGATACCCGACGCATGCATATGGCCGCGGGTGCCGGGACGAAAAAATGCACGAATGGGATTGTGTGTTTCAACCTGGTCAACGAACACGACGTCGCCATTATCGGCGATACCCAGGTTAGCGGTTTCTCCGGTTTCTTCCATCAGGTGGCGTAGAGTCTTGCGGGCGGCTTCTACCAGATTAGTTCTCACCAGGTAAGTGTTGCCAATACGGAAAGCCTCGATCCCAATCATCCATTCTTGCCTGGCCTCGTCGAACTCGACATAGCCGTGTTTTTGCAGCGTCGATAAAATTCGATGGGTGGATGATGGTGGAATTTCAGCTCGTGTTGCCAGATCCGAGAGCGTGATACTGTGGGCATTTGCCAGTTCGCGTAATAGTGTGAGGCCCCGGTCGAGCGCCTGTACTGTCCCGGGTGTAGTGTCGGTGGTTGCCGACCTGGGTCGCCCGCGTGGACGTTTATGTGTGTCTTGCTTCATTGTATGTTCCTGCAGGTTTTATCTATTTCATCTATTTATTGGCCTGATATGCTGAATATAATTTTCCTCAAAAATATTTAAATATTTTTTGGAAAATTAAATGTTGTTAAATAACAGCAAGTTATCTATTTAAATTAATATTTGGAAAATAATTTCAGAAAAATTGAAAAATATTATAGATCATTTATATTAGGCCGCACATTAATAAAGCTAAGGAACTAACATGAGCGGCCAAAATCCTGTTTTTATTCCAGGTCCAACTAATATACCCGAGCGCCTGCGACGGGCGATGAATGTCCCGACATCTGACCACCGAGCGCCAGATTTTGCTAATTTGTTAACGCCGCTACTTGGTGATTTGAAAAAGGTATTTAAAACCAGGAACGGAACCATCATTACCTTCCCCGCTAGTGGCACTGGTGGTTGGGAAGCCGCAGTCACCAATACACTGTCACCCGGCGACAAGGTGTTGATCGCCCGGTTTGGCATGTTTTCACACAAGTGGGTCGATCTTTGCCGGCGCCATAATCTTGATGTAGAAGTTATCGATTGCGACTGGGGCACAGGCGCGCCCGCAGATCGTTATGCCGAGCGCCTGGCTGCCGATAGTAATCATCAAATTAAGGCAGTTTTAGCGACTCAAAACGAAACCGCCACTGGCGTTTGTAGTGATATCGGTGCTATACGCAAAGCCATGGATGCGGTGAATCATCCAGCCATGCTATATGTCGATTGCGTTAGCTCCCTGGCATCGATCGATTTTCGCATGGATGAGTGGGGTGTCGATGTTGCGGTTTCGGGTTCGCAAAAAGGATTTATGCTGGCTACCGGAATGGCGATTGTCGGTGTTAGTGAAAAAGCGATGGCTGCCTGTGAAACTGCAAAGTGCCCGCGCTGTTATTTTGATTTCCGTGATATGGCGAGCGCCAATGCAACGGCTGGCTTCCCCTATACACCACCCATGCCATTGATGGCCGGTTTGCGCGAAAGCCTCAACATGTTATTAGAGGAAGGTCTCGACAACGTATTCGCGCGCCACTTTCGCATAGCCGAAGGCGTACGTCGGGCGGTTCATGCCTGGGGTTTGAAGCTTTGCGCTGCGTCGCCTGATCTGTATTCGGATACGGTCAGCGCTATCTATGTCCCCGAGGGTTTTGATAGCGATGTGCTGACTAACCATGCTTTCGATAAATACGGTGTTTCTTTCGGTATCGGTCTCGGTGAATTAGCCGGCAAGGCATTTCGTATCGGTCATCTTGGATCTATGACCGATGTGATGGCGCTTTCCGGTATCGCCGCGATAGAAATGGCGATGAAAGACCTGGATTACCCAATCGAACTCGGTTCCGGAGTCGCGGCTGCGCAAGAGTATTATCGTAAAACCTTTACTATCGCTCAATCCGAAGCTGCTTGAGGAGGATATAAACATTATGGCAAAATCCAAACCATTGTATACGATGTCGAATACCAATCAGTTGTATATCCCCACATTCGATGATGTGAAGGCAGCGCATAAACGCATTGCTCCTTATATTCACCGCACACCGGTGCTGACCTCCAGCTACCTGAATAGCCTGACTGGTGCGGAACTGTTTTTCAAATGTGAGAACTTTCAGAAAGCCGGTGTGTTTAAGGTTCGTGGTGCTTCCAATGCGGTATTCGGGTTGTCCGATGAAAAGGCAGCCAGGGGCGTTGTTACGCACTCTTCCGGCAACCATGCACTGTCACTTAGCTACGCTGCTGCACGCCGTGGTATTCAGGCCACGGTAGTGATGCCGCGTACCGCACCCGAGGCGAAAAAAGCAGCGGTGCGGGGTTATGGCGGCGAAGTACTCGAATGCGAACCTTCTATGTCTGCGCGTGAAGCGATGCTCGAAGAACTGGTCGCCAGAACCGGGGCGGATTTCGTCCACCCCTATAACGACCACCGCGTAATTGCCGGGCAGGGCACCTGTTCGCTGGAACTTTACCAGGATATCGGCGAGCTCGACGCCGTTATTGCACCAATTGGCGGCGGCGGCATGATCTCGGGCACCTGCCTGACAATGTCGAATGTGTCGCCAATAACAAAAATTTACGCCGCAGAGCCTAAAAATGCAGACGATGTGTACCGTTCGTTTCACGCCGGTGAAATAATCGAGGATGACTCCCCGCAAACCGTTGCCGATGGTTTAAAGGTGAGCCTGCGTCCGCGTACCTGGCACTTTGTTTCAACTTTTGTCAGTGACGTGCTGTTGGCCACGGAAGAAGAAATTATCGACGCCATGTATCTCACCTGGCAGCGCATGAAGATTGTTATTGAACCGAGTAGCGCCGTGCCACTGGCGACTATTCTGAAGAATAAAGAGTTGTTTGCAGGTAAACGCGTGGGCGTGATTATTACTGGCGGCAACGTAGACCTTAAAAAACTTCCCTGGATGTAATCATGCCCGGGTATATAGCAAAAATAACTGGAGTTAAATAGAGAATGAATGCAATTACAAAAACTGCTGACTTTGTTGTCGGTTTCAATATTCCCGCCGAAGTCGGAATGGACGAACAGGACATCCAAACACCATGTCTAGTGCTCGATCTCGATGCGCTCGAACGCAATATTCAAAAAATGGGGCAATTAGCAAAAGAAATGGGGGTACGACATCGCGTCCACGGCAAAATGCACAAGTCTGTCGATGTCGCCAAACTTCAGGAAAAACTAGGTGGGTCATGCGGTGTTTGCTGCCAGAAGGTCTCGGAAGCGGAAGCCTTCGTCCGCGGAGGCATCAAAGACGTGCTGGTTTCAAACCAGGTTAGGGATCCAGCCAAAATTGATCGGCTGGCACGCATTCCTCTGCTAGGCGCGAGAGCGATTTGTTGTGTAGATGATATCGACAATGTTGCCGACCTCTCCTCGGCAGCTGTCAAACACGGCACAACCATCGAATGCCTGGTCGAAATCGATTGCGGCGCTGGCCGCTGCGGTGTAACCGAAACCCAGGCAGTGGTAGATATCGCAACAGCTATCAACGCTGCCGATGGGCTTAAATTTTCCGGTATTCAGGCCTACCAGGGCGCCATGCAGCATTTGGATTCGTATGATGATCGACGTGAGAAAATCGATATCGCCGTTGCTATGGTACAAGAAGCCGTAAATGCACTTGCTACTAAAGGGCTAACCTGTGACATCATTGGTGGCGGTGGTACCGGCAGCTATTACTTCGAAGGCAATTCTGGCGTATTTAATGAACTTCAGTGTGGTTCCTACGCATTCATGGATGCCGATTACGGCCGTATTCTGGATAAGAACGGCGAGCGCATTGATTGTGGCGAGTGGGAAAATGCCTTGTTTCTCCTAACCTCTGTAATGAGCCACGCTAAGGCCGATAAGGCAATTTGTGATGCAGGCCTCAAGGCGCAAAGCGTTGATTCCGGACTGCCGGTAATTTACGGGCGTGACGACGTCGAATACATTAAGTGCTCGGACGAACATGGTGTCATTAGCGACCCAAATGGCGCTTTGAAAATTAACGACAAACTGAAATTAGTACCCGGCCACTGTGATCCGACATGCAACGTTCACGACTGGTACGTCGGTGTCCGCAACGGCAAGGTTGAATGTCTCTGGCCAGTGACCGCACGCGGAATGGCATACTAATGCTTATCGTTACCGAAGAAGCCTGTAAAAAGGTCATTGGCCGCGGCGATGCTTTTGCCGCAGTGGAAGCAGTTTTTGCGGCGATGGCGAAAGGCGACGCGTGGAACTTCCCAGTGGTTCGTGAAGCCATCGGCTATGCCGATGCGTTGTACGGTTTCAAATCGGGTTTCGATAAAGCAGGTCTGTCGCTCGGCGTAAAGTCGGGTGGATACTGGCCCGGCAATATGGAGAAAGGTCTGACCAATCACCAGTCCACGGTATTTCTGTTTAACCCGGATACCGGACAGTTGCAGGCACTGGTCGGTGGTAACTATCTGACCGCGGTGCGCACTGCCGCGGCAAGCTCGGTTTCGATCGCGCATTTGGCGCGAAAAGATGCCAGGGTAATCGGCATGGTCGGTGCTGGTCACCAGTCGACTTTCCAGTTGCTTGCAGCATTGGAACAAAGAGACTTTAATAAAGTAATCGGTTGGAATCTACATGCGCCAGATCTTTCGAAATTGCAAGCCATCGCTGAAGAGAATGGGCTGGATTTCGAATCAGTCGAGCGCGAGCAATTGGCTGCCGAAGCCGATGTAATTATTACCATCACCTCTGCCCATGAATCCCTGATCATGAAAGACTGGGTAAAGCCTGGTACGCACATCGCCTGTATGGGGACCGACACTGCGGGTAAGCAGGAAGTTGATCCTGAATTAATCGCAGCGGCGACCGTATTTACCGACGAAATAGCGCAATCTATTTCCCTTGGGGAAACACAACATGCGATAGCCAGTGGTCTAATCGGCGAAAAGGATATCACCGCAATCGGTGACGTTATCAATGGTGATCATCCGGGCCGGACTAGCGATAGCGAAATCACCCTGTTTGATGGTACTGGTGTTGGCCTACAGGATTTGGCGGTTGCTTCGGCGGCAGTGAAACTTGCCGAGGAGCAGGGGATGGCGCAGCAAGTTGAGCTTTAAATTGTCGTTCCGGCCAAAGAGCCCACTGTAGTCCGGAATAAAATAAACCATTTAGATTGTACGGCTGTGGTCGTAAATCCCACGCCTACTCGCATTAGCGTGGGGTTTCAATCTGATCGATCAAAAGTTCAACCGTTTTAGTATCGTTCTCGTTCATAATTAAAAATTCAAAACCGGTCCAGTAATAGTCAGGAGTATTCGCATTATTTTCCCAAAGGCTCATAATTTCATCGCCCCAGAGGCTTTTAGCGAGGCATCTAAAAACAGATTTCTGGTTAATTAAGTCTGGAAACGACATGCTGATCCGATGAACCTTATCGATCGTCAAAGGCGAGTCACTTTTCAATAGAAAACCACCCATCGTAAGGTTTTCCATACGTCCCAGACATTCGGCAGTCTCAAGATCGAATACCATTACCGTGTCAAACTCAATTTTATTTCTAAGGTGCTTTCGTCTATTAATTGCGGGGTTATTCAGTTTGTCGTTTTGCATTGTGAACACCAATCTCATTCAATCATTTTTTCCGACTAGTATTTTTCGCCTGAATAGAATTGGCATTTTACTATACGGTCGGCCGTGCTGATCGTTCCTTGAATTTATTTTGTTCCTTCAATCGAAATTCAATACACATTTGAATTTCTTGCTGCAGCCGTTTATCAGATGGCGGCTTGGTAATGAAGGCATTACAACCCGACATAGTTCCGCGGATTTTATCGAAAGGAGACTTTTTGCTGGTTAACATCACTATGTAGGTATTATTGCCGTTTTTAATAGCCTTGCATACCTTGTAGCCATTTGCGCCCGGCATTACTACATCGAGAAAAATTATGTCATATTTATCCTGGCTAACTTTTTGCATGGCTTCTTCACCGTTTGACGCAAAGCTGAGGTGAAGCGGTAGCTTATTCAATTCGGTCAGCTTGTTTTCCATATATTTCCGTACCGGGAAGCTATCGTCTACGACCAACATACGAAGCTTGGCATTGGCGTTTGAACCACTATCAGGAATGATAATTATCGATTGATCCCGAGTAATGGCTTCTAATGCTTCTAACAACTTTTTTATTCTCAGCGGTCGCTTTATACTCATCGATCCATTAATAATCTTCTCGTCGTTACTGATCATTATAGAACCCACAATATTGTCGAAATGGGGGTTGATTTCGTTCCATTTTTTTATCGTCGCGGGGTCGTCGGCATTAACAACCACTATATTGGCGCCGTGCGAGCTCTCGAAACCCAAAAATTTATAACTTTGTTTTAACTCCGGTACATGAGCAAACATGCTTTTCAATACCTTAATTTCAGAAGCTGATAAGCCCAGTTGACTTATGGGTATATAATCTTGCACCTTTACAGTTTCTCCATAGTTCAGACCGTAAATGTAATCTTTGTAGCCTGTTATTTTTAAAAACTTCCCCTACTCTCTTTGGCGCTTAATCTTAGATGCCTCTAAACCTGTAGAATTACAGTTGGGATTAAATAAATGGGTTCTCAACCGGGATCTATGCGTTAACTTAGCTATAACCAGGGTAGCCCACAAAAAACTGATTAATTTCTAATCCCAGAAACAAAAATCAATTAGCTAAGTATATATATAGATTACAATTGGGGCGGGTGTGAAATTTTTGCCGACCAATTTAAAATCGATTATCCAGTTTTTGTCAAATTTGATAGATATGCGAATTTGATGTGCCCGATTGGCGGTTATGAGTAAAATTGTTGGTGTTCCCTAATTTTAGCCTTGAAATTATGGATCCACTAGTCCCTGCAACCATTCCGCAGAAAATTTAGCGGGATTGACCGGCGTAAAGGAGCAATATTGGGCGTGCCGGCGAGAATTAGTCAGAACTCAGATGCCATCAGGGTCGGACGACGTCAGAATCTCTTTCTTTACCTGGTGGAATAGTGGAAATAGGGTGTTAATATTTTTTACCAGGTAAGTCTGGGTGTACGAAATCCTGTTCAGGCAAGACCACACTCTCAACAAACCTAATACCCTTTCCCGCCGAGAGCGATAATTCCGAATCAATAACAATAATTACCTGCTATCCATAAGTAGAATATTACTGGCATAATTACCGGGTATTTCGATCAATTAGCCGGTAAATAATAACTACATGAAAGACCTAAATTACGCCACCGCACATCCGATTGTGCGCATCAGCGCGAAGCGCTTCGAACATTCACCTTATACCGACAAGTATGCCAGTGACGATATGATTTTCGGAATTTATTGTCGACGTTTTTATCCGTTATCGATTGGTGATGATCCGATCGAACAGTACTGGAAGCTGCGACGCGGGGTTATGCTTTACGATGTTCCGGAAAAACCTCTTGATATCAAAGGTCCAGATGCCGTGGCTCTGCTGGAACGTGTATTTTCGCGGCAAATCGACACCCTGAAAACCTGGCGCGCCCGCTATGCAGTGGCCTGTACACCGCAGGGTGGTATTTTGATGGACGGCGTGTTGATCCGTCTCGCCGATGATCACTTCTGGTATGTCCAGGCCGATGGCGAGTTCGAATCCTGGCTTCTGGCCCATTCGCAGGACCTTGACGTCACCATTCGCGATCCCAAATCCAGGGTGCTACAAATTCAGGGACCGAAATCTCTCGAGGTGTTAAATGCTGCCGCGAAACACGGGATCACGGATGGATTTGGATATTTTCATGCAGGCATGTTTGATTTCGCTGGTCAGCAGCTACTGGTAACCCGTACTGGTTGGACAGGTGAAATTGGAATCGAAATATATAGCGATGGTGCAAGCACCGACCATCATGCACTGTGGGATCATTTGCTCGCTGCTGGTGCGCCATTCGGAATGGCTTTCAGTAGCGCGGAGTCGATGGGGATTCGCCGACTGGAAGCAGGAATTCTCGATAATGGTACCGATATAGACTCCTCGATGACGCCTTACGAGGCAGGACTCGGTGCTTTTGTCGACCTCGATAAACCTGGTTTTGTTGGGCGGGATGCGCTCGCGAAAGCCGATCAAAGCTGCCTGCTAATGGGTTTGACCTGTTCCGGGGCAGTTCCTCTAGCTGGCTTGCAGGTGCTGGATGGCGATTCGGTCGTCGGCCACATGACCGCCGGTGCGTGGACGCCTTATCTGGAAACTGGAATTGGTTTTGTGCGCTTTAACCAGAAGGACAGCTGGCTGGGCCGTAAGCTCACGCTTAATACAGGTGAGGGCAGTCAACACGAATGCGAAATAGTATCTCTGCCATTTTATGATGTGGATAAAAGGATAGCGAAGGGACTGGCGCAATAATCCGGGGTTCGACCGGATCAACAAGCCAGCTCATCGGTAATTAAATAATTATAGCCCCGCCCAGATAAAATAAATAAAATTGACTGCTTAGACAGGAAAGTTGTAACATCGAGCCTTCAGCAGTAATCGAATACGCCGAATAACAATAAAAAATCGGCATTTAACCGACATAATCCTTTGTTTTTTATAATGAAAAGCTAAATTTTTAAAGGAGGTATATCCGATGAGCAAGCTGGTATCTGGTTTGATTCAGATGAGTCTTAAGGGCGATGCTGAAAGCATGTCCCCAGAGCAAATTCGCGATTGTATGCTAGAAGCACACCTGCCGATGATTGACGAGGCGGGCGCTAAAGGTGTTCAGGTTCTATGTTTTCAGGAAGTTTTTACCCAACCCTACTTTTGCCCTAGCCAGGACAACAAGTGGTATGCCGCTGCGGAGGCCATTCCAGACGGTTATACCACCAAATTAATGCAAGAGTACGCGCGCAAGTACAATATGGTTATCATTGTGCCGACTCAGCTGGTGATCGGTTTTTCACTCGCTTTGGTTTTGGATCAGGTTTCTCGG
>CBDUSZ010000133.1:0-9473 GCA_965370015.1 uncultured bacterium
GGATGACTGACAGACTCATGCGCGCTTTGGTTTGCTTTCGAGTGATACTCATGTCGTTGTCCCATATTTAATAGTTGATAGATTTCAGTATAAAGCCTGATCGACAAATCGGCTTTAGCGGATATACCTTGACAGGCAGTGATGCTATTTTTCCAGTAGCTTTATTCCTGATACAGAGATTAAACTGCCCACAATCCGGCTAAACCACTTCTGTGAAACCTTTAGGAAAAGTTTATTACCTATCCAGAGTCCAAGGCATAACCCCGGTATCGCCAGAAACACCAATGTCATAATTTCGATTGAGACAGAACCACTTATCGCAAATACGCTCACTCTTATTAAAGCGGAGGCCGTTAAAACAGGTATCATAATGTCTCTGAAATTGTGCCTGGAGTAGCGCCTCCCAAGATGCCAGGCTAACACTGGGCCGGTGATTCCCGATAGCCCTCCCATACAACCCGAGGTGAACGAAAAACCTAAATCCTTTTTATTCGGTTTGGCTGGCAGCCTGTGATTAATGCTGGCATCTGGATTATCACCCCTGGTGAAGATGATCCACAATCCCAATGGCACCAGGATCAGCCCAAATATTAAATCAAAATATTCGCCCGGCACTAAGGTGAGCATTACAGCACCGATTGCAGATCCGACGATCATTGCCACAATGACTGGTTGCAGGAATGATTTGGGGGTGAAAGTTTTATTGATCTTCAACAGACTGGCATTGCTGATTAGGTCCAGAAAGCTAATGACAATGATCATATCTTTGGCACCGATCAGTAATGCCCCCAGCGGAACCATCACTATCCCGGGACCAAAGGTCGCTACCCCTTTTAAAACGTAACCTATAAACGACAGCGGGATGATAAGAAGCGCCAGCAAATCCATTATCGAACCGTGGCCTGGGTGTTGCCGTCGCTTAAGGTAATATCGATTTCGTCACCGCTGGATAGCTGCGATACCGAGCTGACAACTCGTTGGTTTTTGCTGATCTTGGCAAAACCACGCGACAGAGTTTTCAACGGACTCAAGCTGTCGAGAGATTTAGCCTGTAATGCCAGTTTATGTTTAGCCAGGAGCACGACTTGTTTTATCGCTTTAATGTTATCGTTACTCACCAGGGACAGGGATTCACGGTGTCGATTAATGAGGACCGACGGATTCGACTGCGATAGAGTAGTGCGCTGTAATTGCAAGCGCAGTTTGTGGTTATTGATTCGATTGCGTTGGCGTTCGAGTAATGCATCGTAAGCATAGTTCAATCGTAATTTAAGCGCCTGGAACTGGCGTTGAGGATGCTGTAACCGCAGCCTGTTGCGTAACGCTACGAGTTGTTCGTCAGCGCGTGATGCATACTGCTTCGTCTGAATCGCAATTCGTCTTAAATATTCATCGACAGTTTGCATCAATTCGTAATGATCAGGGCTGACAGTCTCCGCTGCTACCGAGGGAGTGGGTGCTCGTATGTCTGCGACGAAATCGGCAATCGTAAAATCGATTTCGTGGCCGATACCGGTTACCACTGGTATCGGGAAATGGGCTATTTCTCGCGCCAGAGCCTCATCGTTAAAGCACCACATATCTTCCAGCGATCCACCACCTCGGACTAAAAGTATAACGTCACAGTCGCCGTGATTTTTAGCATCCTTCATTGCCTGCAAGATCTGTTTGGCGGCCTGCTCACCCTGAACGATAGTGGGAAACAGTAATACCGGGATGTGCGGTGCGCGCCGCTTCAAAACACTTAACACATCGCGGATTGCCGCTCCGGTAAGCGAGGTAACAACGCCAATTTTATTAGGTTGTGCCGGGATTGGTTGTTTTAACTGGCTTTTAAACAAACCCTCAGCATCCAGTTTCGATTTCAGCACTTCATATCGACGCATCAATTCACCGACACCCGCGTCCTCCAGGTGATCTACCACCAGTTGGTATTCGCCACGTGCTTCGTACAGTGTTACCTGCGCCTTGATCAATACATGCTGGCCATTTTTCGGCAGGAAGCCGACCCTGTTATTACGACCCTTGAACATCGCAGCCCGGCATTGTGCGCGCTCATCTTTCAGCGTGAAATACCAGTGACCGGAAGCAGGGCAGACAAAATTAGACACCTCACCTTCTATCCACAACGAACCGATGCCTTGTGAAAGCATGGTTTTTACCTCGAAGTTGAGGGCAGAAATAGTCCAGACCGTATCTGATCCGGAAAGACGGGAGTTCATTGGGTACTGTGATTCATTGTGGTTTTAGCGATTATTTTATACCAGCCTGTATTTGCCAGTCATTATTAAAATTAGAACGATTTATATGGCGAATAATTCGAACTAAGCGACCGTACAGTCTTACCCTCTTTATAGCAATACTCTATAATCGCGCTTTGAGCGACCCCCGCCAGGAGCAACAATGCGAATTAGTCAGGAAGCCCTAACATTTGACGACGTATTACTGGTGCCAGCCAGATCCGATGTACTCCCCAACGACGCGATTTTGAAAACCCGACTAACCCGAGGACTCAGCCTAAATATTCCGCTTGTCTCTGCGGCTATGGACACAGTAACCGAATACAGACTGGCGATTTCTATCGCTCAGGAAGGTGGATTAGGAATAGTGCATAAGAATCTGTCGGTCGAAGAACAGGCCAAACAGGTATCCAAAGTCAAAAAATACGAAAGTGGTGTCATCAAAGATCCGATTACGATTTCTCCGGAAACGTTAGTTCGCGACGTTATTGAGTTAACCGAAAGAAAGAAAATTTCCGGGCTTCCGGTAATCGGTAGCAAAGGTCTGGAGGGTATTGTGACAAAGCGTGACCTTCGCTTCGAGACGAATCTTGGCCAGGCGGTATCTTCCATAATGACACCGCGTGACCAGCTTGTAACCGTTGGCGAAGGTGCTGAAAAATCTGAGGTGATCGACCTGTTGCATCGTCATCGCATTGAGCGATTGCTGGTGGTCAGTGATAGTGGTGAATTGAAAGGAATGATTACGGTAAAGGATATCACCAAATCCAGTGTATACCCGCTTGCCTGCAAGGACGACCAGGGTCGGTTGCGGGTCGGCGCTGCGGTCGGGACCGGAGCCGATACACAGGACCGGGTAGCTGCGTTAATTGATGCAGAGGTCGATGTCATAGTTGTGGATACTGCTCATGGTCACTCGCGCGGGGTTATTGAGCGAGTCGCATGGATTAAAAAACAATACCCAGATATTCAGGTAATTGGCGGCAACATAGCCACCGCTGCTGCCGCTCCGGAGTTGATGAACGCCGGAGCTGATGCGGTCAAGGTGGGGATAGGTCCGGGATCGATTTGCACAACGCGAATTGTTGCTGGTGTTGGGGTACCACAAATTTCGGCAATTAGTAATGTAGCCAACGCCTTAAAAGATTCTGATATTACGGTTATAGCCGACGGCGGCATTCGATTTTCTGGCGATATCTCAAAGGCTTTAGTTGCAGGCGCTCATGCGGTAATGATTGGTGGCATGTTTGCAGGAACTGAAGAAGCACCCGGTGAGGTCGAGTTGTTCCAGGGGCGATCATACAAGTCTTACCGAGGTATGGGGTCGATAGCAGCCATGCAAAAAGGCTCTAGCGATCGCTATTTCCAGGCAGATAGCGCCGACGAAAAGTTGGTACCTGAGGGTGTCGAGGGCCGAGTACCCTACAAGGGACCGTTGACTAATACGCTACATCAACTGCTCGGTGGCGTGCGTTCCAGCATGGGTTATGTTGGCTGTAAGACAATTGACGAACTTCGTACCAGGCCGGAGTTCGTCAAGGTTACTCATGCTGGTATGGTTGAGTCGCACGTACACGATGTGACGATTACCAAAGAAGCACCGAATTACCAGGTTTAAATGTTTTGAACAATCTGCACGACGATAAAATCCTGATCCTGGATTTCGGATCTCAATATACCCAGTTAATCGCAAGACGTGTTCGTGAATGCGGGGTTTATTGTGAAATTTATCCCTGGGACGTCGATGTCGAACGCATTCCAGAATTCGCTGCGAAGGGCATTATTCTTTCTGGTGGGCCGGAATCTACACTTGTATCTGAAACACCACAGGCACCACTGCAAATCTTTGATTTAGGTATACCAATTCTGGGAATTTGTTACGGCATGCAAACCATTGCCCGACAGTTTGGCGGTGAGGTTGAAAATGTTGGCAAGAGCGAATTCGGCTATGCCAGTGTACGCGCTCGCGGTCATACCGAATTACTACGCGACATCCAGGACAGCGTAACCGATGAAGGACATGGCATGCTCGATGTGTGGATGTCGCACGGTGATCGTGTTTCGCAGCTACCCGACGGTTTCAAGCTTATGGCGAGCACCGAAAGCGCTCCGATAGCAGGAATTGCCGACGAAACCAGGAAGATTTACGGTTTGCAGTTTCATCCCGAAGTCACTCATACGAAACAGGGTATGGCTATCTATAGTCGGTTTTTGCACGATATATGTGGCTGTGGATCGGCCTGGACATCGGCCAATATTATCGATGCAAGCATAGCCGAAATACATGCCCGGGTTGGCAGCGATGCGGTCATTCTGGGTCTATCCGGCGGCGTTGATTCTTCGGTGGTGGCGGCTCTATTACATCGTGCGATTGGCGATCAACTCACTTGCATTTTTGTCGATAATGGGCTGTTGCGCCATCACGAAGGTGACCAGGTAATGGACCAGTTTGCCAAGCACATGGGGTTAAAAGTGATTCGTGTGGATGCCGAGGATCGATTTCTGCAAAAACTCGAAGGGATTTCGGATCCGGAGTTAAAACGCAAGGCCATCGGGAATTTGTTTATCGAGATATTTGAAGAACAGGCGAGCAAGCAGGGCGACGCAAAGTGGCTGGCACAGGGTACTATCTATCCTGACGTGATCGAATCCGCTGGCGCAGCAACTGGTAAGGCACATTTAATCAAATCACACCATAATGTTGGTGGCTTGCCAGAGGATATGAAGCTCGAGCTGGTGGAACCTTTACGGGAATTGTTCAAGGACGAAGTGAGACGCATCGGCGTCGATCTGGGACTACCCAGAGAAATGGTCTATCGGCATCCGTTTCCGGGGCCGGGTCTCGGTGTACGCATTCTCGGCGAAGTGAAAAAGGAATTTGCCGACCTGCTGCGACTGGCCGATCATATTTTCATCGAAGAATTAAGAAAACACGACTTGTACGATGCGGTATCGCAGGCGTTTGTGGTATTTTTACCAGTCAAATCGGTGGGGGTGACTGGAGACGGGCGTCGATATAATTATGTCGTGTCTTTGCGTGCGGTCGAAACTGTAGACTTCATGACCGCTCGGTGGGCTAACCTGCCTTACGATTTTCTGGATCATGTGTCACGACGTATCATGAACGAAATAGATGGGATTGCTCGCGTGGTTTATGATATATCGGGAAAACCCCCGGGCACCATCGAGTGGGAGTGAAGCCCGCGCTCAAAAACCGTGATTAAAATATTCTGATAGTTGGGTCGTCTGAGTGGTCGACAAGCAGCCCCCTGGCGCATAAATAGTCATAGCTGCTGACCAGGTTTCGACCATTTTCTTTGGAGAAATAAAGCGCGTTATCGGCCATGTCGATGGTTTTTGATATGCCAAATTCTTTCTCCATAGGCGCGTACCCTATACTGATAGAGATGCTTTCAATAAGAGGATATTCGAAGCTTTCAGCTTCCTGGCGTAATCGATTAAGAATTTCGAATGCCTGCTCAGAATCGGTATCATTGAGGATAATAATAAATTCCTCGCCGCCATATCGAAAAAAGTAGTCGCTAATACGCAGGGATTTTTTCACCATTTGGGCAAACATCGATAATACCTTGTCACCATGTAAATGGCCGAACTTGTCGTTTATCCGCTTGAAATGATCGAGATCTACTATCGCCAGACAGGCGGATTTTTCAAGCTGGTGATATTCAAGTGAGTTGGTGTCCTTCGATGAAAACATCGCTGCGGTTATTCTGGCAAACGCCCGGCGGTTATTTAAGCCTGTTAGCTTGTCCTGTTCTGCACTTAGTATCAGCTCACATTGATTGCAATATACGCTGACAAGTGCCTCGAGGTTGGTGATAGATTCCGCTTTTAGGTTGGCTGAATAAAATAATAAATACTCGACTATTTCCCTGTTAGTTTTCATCGGTACAATATTTGGCTGATGCTCATCATCGGAATAACTAGGCGTCGTCGGCCAGTCGTAGTTAAGCTCGGAGATGGGAATTGGCTCATTTTCTATATCGCCGTGAGATGATGTTTTGTGATACGCGAATAAAGTAGTAGGTTCATCACCAGTGGACGAATTATTTCTATATTCGAGACGGTGAATTAACTCAGAATTGTTGATTTCGATGATGGAGTTAACAGCCTGGGTAATTTTCATTCGTAAGGCTTTTATATCGCGCAAGCTGGACATATTGAGCATTTCTTGGGCGATAGGCGTTAACATGATGGGTATTGTTTAACTATTATTGACATTAGATAATAGCCCTAAACCACTGGATTACAAGTAATTTATGCCCATACTAACCATAGATGAAAACTGGATGCGAGAGGCCTTACGACAGGCAAAGCGGGCAGCACAGCGTGATGAAGTACCGGTTGGGGCAGTATTGGTCGATCTGGCCGGAGAGCTGATCGCGAGCGGGCATAATCAACCTATTTCTGCACTAGATCCTACCGCCCACGCCGAAATTGTCGTTATACGCGAAGCAGCAAGGCAGTTGAAAAACTATCGTCTCCCCGATACTACCTTGTACGTCACGATTGAACCCTGTGCGATGTGTGTCGGGGCGCTGGTACATGCACGTGTAAGTCGCATCGTGTTTGGTGCCCTGGAACCTAAAACGGGGGCAATCCAGAGTGCCCATCGATTTTTTGAGTCCGCTCAGTTTAACCATTATCCGCAAGTTCTCGGGGGTGTGTTAGATGCTGAGTGTTCCGACTTGATAAGCAAATTTTTCCGCCAAAAGCGAGAGGAAAAAAAGTCGGGCAAATAGGCGGGTTAATGGCTGGGAGCTAACGGCCGACTCGGCGCAGGGGTATGATTGTCGTCATCACCCCATTCTTGACTGTCCTTAATATCTGATCCGACCAGGTAAGCGTAATACTTGCGGATATTTTCCACATATTTCACCGGTTCCCAGCCTCGCGCGTATCCAAATTTTGTGTTTTTGTACCATTTTTTGCGTGCCAGCAGGGGCAGGCTCTTCTTAACATCGATCCACTTGTCCGGATCACCGCCATTCGTTTGGGTGATTTTACGCGCATCTTCGACGTGGCCAAAACCAACATTGTACGACGCCAGCGCGAACCAGCTTCGGTCGGGCTCGGTGATGCGTTGAGGCACTCTCTTAAGAACACTGGCAAAATATTTTGCACCCCCTTGAATACTTTGTGCCGGATCCAACCTGTTCTCGACCTTCATCTGTTTTGCGGTCGTCAATGTCAACATCATCAAACCGCGTACACCGGTGGGTGATTTAGCTCGTGCATTCCACAAAGATTCCTGATAACCGATGGCTGCCAGCAGGCGCCAGTCAATGCCAGAGGCCGCGGCCTCCTGTCTGAAAAGCGCTTTGTATTTCGGCAGCCTGTTTTCGACATGCTGGGTAAAGGTCTGAATATCCGAATAATTAAAGCGTGCGGCATAGCTGTAATGGCGATGAATCAATTGCTCTAAGCGATCGTCTTGCTTAATTTGGGCAAAAAAAGCCTCTATGGCCAATGCCAGACTGTTGTCATTGGCGTGATTGAAAGCCCAGCGTAACTGTTTCGGATGACCCAATTCGAAGGCAATGCGCAACTCGGGAAAAAATCGTCGTTGCAGGGCAATTTCGTGTGAATCGGCCAGTATAAAATCAGCCTTACCGTCTTCAAGCAGTTCAACCAGTTCTTCGCTGGCAATTTCATCATTCTCGATCCAGGACAGATCGGGATAATTGCTCTGTAACTGGTTGAGTAGTTTGACCTGGCTGCTGCCGCTGATCACGACTAACGATCCGTCAAATAGATCACTGACTTTGCGTGGTCTTTCGACACTCCCGCGGCGATATAAGATCTGGTTTGCGACTTCATAGTACCTGGGGCCATACATCACCGCATTACTGAATTCGGATTCATTTTTTGACAATCCAGCGGCAACGATATCACCGCTGCCGAAAAGAAGTTCAGGATAAAGGTCGGAAAAATGCGATACGGTGACGAATCGGGCCTCGACGTCGATATATTCGCTAAACAAAAGTCCCAGGTGATACTCAAATCCATTACTTCCTTCGCCATCCTGATAATAGGTCGAGGCACTGTTAAGCGTTAGAAATTCGATGTAACCGCGCTGCTGTATTTTTTCCAGTTGCGTCATCGAATTTTGTATAACGCTGGGATAAACGATTAGCAAAAGTATCACTACCAGGGCAGCGATAACGCCGGAAATAACCTGGACTCTGTGAGCTCTGGGCGATAGCTCAACCATGGGAATCGTTCAACGGCTCCTTAGCTAAACGAGTGCTTAAATTGATTATTGCTTGCGCGTAAATACCCATTCGGCTTTGCTGGAAAGTGACGAATTATAAGTATAGCCCTGGCAATTAAAATGTTTGATCTCTTCGACTTCATTGATTTGCTCATCAATAATATATCGAGCCATTAAACCCCGGGCTTTTTTGGCATAGAAGCCGATTATTTGATATTTGCGCTGGTGATATTCCTTGAACACAGGGGTGATTATCTGACCCCTGAGTGATTTTGATTTGATCGCTTTGAAATACTCGTTGGAGGCCAGATTGAGCAATACCCTGGCATCGATTGCTTTCAATTCAGTATTCAGTGTCCTGGTAATGCGCATATCCCAGAACTGGTACAGGTTAGTGCCTCGATCAGTGGTCAGACGGGAACCCATTTCGAGGCGGTAGGCCTGCATCAGATCGAGTGGGCGCAACAGTCCGTAAAGCCCGGACAGTACTCGTAAATGTTTCTGCGCAAACTGGATGTTGTCGGCACTCATGCTATCCGCATCTAGTCCCACATAGACGTCACCCTTGAAAGCGAACAACGCCTGTTTCGCGTTATCGGGCGTAAAAGGTGTCTTCCAGCGTTTATTGCGTTCCACATTGAGGTCGGCAATGCTATTGCTAACTTTCATGGATTTTGACAGCTCTGCACTGGAAAACTTGCGCAAATGACGCATCAACTTGCGCGACTGGGTCAAATGCACTGGTTGTGAGAATTCGTCGGTTAAAGCGGGGGATTCGAAATCCAGAGTTTTGGCAGGTGAAATAACGGTTAACATAAGCGACGTGTTTTGGAAAAATAACATGTTACCAAATTTGAGTCGGGATTCACTGTAAAACATATCAATCATTTTCATAGTCAATATACATCGCCTATAGATCCGTCTTACGCAGAAAACTAAAGATTGATAGCCAATCATAGATCATGTAGTCTTCGCGCCGAATTAAGCCAGACGAAAAC
>CBDUSZ010000134.1:0-9391 GCA_965370015.1 uncultured bacterium
CTATACAACCTCTTCTTTAATGACTATTGGGCATCTTAAAAATAGTGCTTTTTTCTGACAGGCTTTTGCTCCTCGGTAATTGCTCCTGCATTGCTCTCATAAGTTACATCCATGTAACGATGCAAAGCCTGCATACATGCCATCCATGGCAATAAGTGCAAGGAGCCGAAGCGAAGCGGAGACAACAGCCAAAGGCTGGCCCCAGCGCAGCTGCTTTGGGTCTTCGAGTACGGAGCTGACGTGGCAATCGCGGAAAAAATGCATTTTTAGAGATGTCCTAATGCCGAGCGGCGAGGCCGCCCGGCAATTACATTACACTCCGTTATTCGCTCATCAGTTCCATGTACATCTCAAGCGCTTCGGTTCTATGCTCGGCATACCAGTCCAGGCTTATAGGCAGCATTAGAGGGACATTTTTGGGATGCGAAGGTAAAGATTCGAGCAGTTCTTTCGATGCTGTAGTTACCTCGTAAGCTTTTTTATTGGTTGGGCCATAAGTGATATGGAAAGGCAACATAGCCTGATATTGGGGTTTGGACATTTCGGCTATAAATTTCATTGCGGTGTCCTTGTTTGGGGCTCCTTTGGGCATTGCAATGCAGTCAAAGTCATACATAGCCTGGTTAAAGGTATAACCGACCTTAGCACCATCTTTCTTGGCATTATCGAATCGACCGTTCCAACCGGTGATCATATCCACTTCGGCATCCTTCATGAGTTGAGCTTGCTGCGCACCGGAACCCCAGAATACAGCGATATGTGGTTTTAACTCACGAATTTTGTCGATTGCACGCTTTATGCCGGCTTTGGTAGAAAGCACTTCGTATACTTTATTAGCTGGGACACCATCAGCCATCAGTGCTGGCTCTAGCGCACCATCGACATTGTTGGCACGATAAGCACGACTACCGGGGAATTTTTTAACATCCCAGAAATCGGCCCATGATTTGGGCGCGCCAGCACTGCCTGGCATGCCATACTTATCTGTATTCCAGGCCATGACCGTGGCAAACACATCTGTGCCGACGCAGTAATCGGTATACATGCCCGGAATGAAATCCGAAACATCGACGATACTGTAATCAATCTTTTCCAGGCAACCTTTGGCGGCAGCAGAAGCTGAACCACCCGAACCAGTAACAACCAGATCCCAGGCGACTGAACCCGATTCAACCTGCAGACAGGTTTTTGACATGCTCGCACCCGATTCACGGTTGATCTCTATACCGGAATTTACCGACGCGGGGTAAAAAAGTGCTGCATCCTGAGCAGCGCCGTAGCTTCCACCCCAGGAAACCACGGTGATTGGGCCGGCAGCGAATGCCGTACCAGCGGCAAATATTACGCTCGCAGTCAGGCTGGCTGCCAATAACTTTGAGCGGCTATGGTGGATCGATTTTACGATGTATGACATTGTATTCCTCCTCATATGAGGGTTATTGAAGTGACTGTTCAATTAAAACTAAGAAAGTGATATAGCCGGAAGGTCCATTGTAAATAAACGAGGATACCAATTACCTTATATCAAAATAACTTCCCAGCTTAAAGGTTCAGGCCGTCGAGCCAGCGATAATACATCACCGACGCGGACAGGAACCAGGGGTTTCCGGTGTAAAATGGGCGCGTCTGGAAAGATAACTCGTCAAAGCTGGTTCGTCCTTGCTCGAGGCCAAGCAACTGCTGGGCAATGCGCGTACCCAAATAACCGGCCATAGATACACCCGAACCGCAATAGCCCATGGCATGGTATACGCCGTCGTATTTTCCGACGTGCGCCAACGTGTCGAAGGTATAACCAACATAACCCACCCAGGAGTGGCTGATGCGTGTTTGCGCGAGTTCCGGAAATATTTTTATCATATAGGCATGCAACTTTGGCCCTGTGCTAAGTGGGTCGGATTCTGCATGAGAGACACGCCCGCCGAAAACAATGCGTTGGCGGTCAGGTGACGAGCGGTAATAAAATATGACCTTGCGGGTATCGCCGAGCATGCGGTTTTTGGGGATCAAACGGTCCATCTGCCGGGGTGCGAGTGGTTCGGTTGCGATTACATAGCTGCCGATTGGAATGATGCGCCGTCTTAACCAGGGTGTTGCCGGGCCGGTATAACCATTGCTTGCGACGATGACGTCTTTCGTCCATATCGGACCTTTAACCGTATTCACGCGAAAGCCATCGCCGTCGCGAGTGATATCGGTTGCGGCGCAATAGGTCAGCACGGAAGCTTCGGATTCGAGTACTCGATCGAGCATTCCCCGGTGAAGCCGGGCGGGGTCGACCGAGGCAAAATTGGGATAAACGATGCCGCCAAAATACAGGTCCGAGCCGATCTCCGAATGCTGTTCGGTGCGCGGTACCAGGTAGGCATCGAGTTCGAGTCCTTTTATCTGGCTGTCGACTTTTTTACCCAGCTGTTCATATTGGCGCGGATTGTGGGCACCAACGTATTTTCCGCATTTCTGGAAGTCGCAGTCGATCTTCTCGCTGCTGACAAAGTCCTCGATCCAGTCCAGCGCCATATGCCCTTCCTTTAAAATTTTAAAAGCACGCTGCTTGCCGTAACGCGACGACAAGTCTTCGTAGCCTGGTTTTATACTGGTACTAATTTGCCCGCCATTTTGGGTGCTGCAGCCAGCGCCGGCATTTTCGGCATCAAGCACCACCGTATGGCGCCCCGCGCGCGCGGTCTGTAACGCAGCACAGAGACCGGTATAACCAGCGCCTATGACGACTACATCGGCCTTTGCCGGCAATGCCTGTGGTGGCAGATCAGGCTGTGGTGTCGCATCCCACCAGTAGGATGTCAATTTAAAGTCGTCGGTCAATAATGTGTTATCCATCGATGTTACAGCTCACTTTTCTGGTAGTTGGCTTTTTCGAGCCATTCTGGACTGATTTCGACACCCCAACCCGGTGCATCGGGGATGGTCGCCTTACCATCGACGATATCATAGGGTGACTTAACAAACAGTCCCTCCTGCCAGGGATAATAATCCTCACCCTCGATTGGAAATTCAAGGTATTTACCGGCATTTGGAATCGCGCCTAGCAGGTGCATGGTAAACAGCGTTACCATCGACAGGTTAGCGCAATGTGGCGTGCAGGGCAGGTCTGCGAGCGCGCCCATTTTTGCTACCCGTAATGTGCGCGTTATGCCACCAAGATAACAGACGTCGGGCTGAATAATATCGACCGCGCGCATCTCGATCATATGGCGCCAGGTTGGGATGTCGCAGTCCTGTTCTCCGCCGGATACGTCGATATCGAGCGCCTCCGCCACCTCTTTAGTTTGCTCCATTTCCCAATAAGGGCAGGGCTCTTCGAAATGGCCGTAATTGTGGTCTTCGAGCATACGCCCGACCTCGATCGCGCGCCTCGGTGAATAACAGCTATTAGCATCGGCCAGGATAGTGACATCGTCGCCCAGCGCCTTGCGCATGGTTGGAATGATTTCCTCGGTACGGCCCGGCCATTCGTCCTGGTCACGACCAACCTCGGCACCGACGCGGATTTTGAACGCGTCGAAACCATATTCGTCACGCAGGCGCGTCAGACGCAAGGCTTCGTCGGCGGGGGTGATGTCGCGTTTCATCGACGAGGCATAAGCGCGCAACGGTTGCGGCCTGCCGCCCATCAATTCGCAGACACTTTTATTCTCCCGCTTCGCGAGTAAATCCCAGACTGCGGTGTCGACGCCACCGATCGCGCGGCGCAGGTAGGATCCGGGGAACTTGTGCTCACGCTCGGTTATAATATCGACCAGATTATCCAGGCTATTGATATCCGCGCCGAGCGACCAGGGCGCGACCTGGCGGTGTAATATCTGGCAACTGATGTCGGAGTTATAGGTGGAAACCTGTCCCCAGCCCTCTTCACCATTGTCCGTAGTGACGCGGACGAAACCGACAAATTCAGTGCTAAATGTTTCAATGCTTTTGATTTTCATGTCTTTATACTGTTTATTGGATCATGTGGTTTTCACCCATAATGCACACAAATGGCTGTACATGAGGATTTTTCAAAATACCATGTTGAAGCAATATCAATAATTGGTAAGGTCCATTTTAAATAAATTCTTCATACCATTTTTTCTAAAACATCATAGATAGACACGGCTGCATGCAATTATGATAAAAAGGGTCGGCGGGGCATTATTACTTTCCATCGAAATTGACCACGATGCAGCGGGCACGGTGAGCAACCAGCTTTATACTGCGATGCGAGATATGATCCACGCCGGTGGTCTGCATACGGGAGAGCGGCTACCCGCAAGCCGTACGCTTGCCAGGGATCTGAAGATTTCGCGCACCACCGTGATTAACGTTTTCGAAATTCTAAGCGCTGAAGGATTGATCGAATCACGCACAGGCGCCGGTACTTTCGTCAGCAACCTCTGGATGGCGACGCGCCCGGATACGCCCAAAGAAAGCCACGCCGAGATCAATCGTAAACCGATGCAGAAACCGCGGTTATCGCGTATTTTCAATCGTGCAATGGATACTTTTGCCGACCGCCTGCCACATAAGACCAAAGCCTTTACTACCGCGCTTCCCGCGTTCGATGCGTTTCCGAGCGCGCTGTGGGCGCAACACAGGACCAGGCATTGGCGCTCCGACCCAGAAATAACTATGGCCTATGCCGATCCGCGCGGATACTGGCCGCTGCGGCAGGCGATCGCATCGCATTTGTTATCCAATCGCGGCATTAAATGCGATGCCGAACAAATCTTTATTGTCAGTGGCGCACAACAGGCTTTTCAACTCATCGGCAATGTGCTGCTCGATCCAGACGACGATGTCTGGTTTGAAAACCCCGGCGCGATTGGTGCGCGCAATAGCCTCATCACCTGCGGCGCCAATCTAATTCCGGTGCCGGTAGACGAGAATGGACTGGTGGTTGAAAGTGGCCTGCAACAGGCGCCGGAGTTTCGCCTCGCGTTCGTCACGCCCTCGCATCAGCAACCGCTTGGGGTTTCGATGAGCGTGGATCGGCGTTATGCACTCTTGCAGGCGGCCGAAGACGCGAACGCCTATATTATCGAAGACGATTACGATGGTGAATTTCGCTATAGTGGCCATCCACCACCAACGCTAAAAAGCATCGATAGCATTGGCCGTGTCATTTACGTCGGTACCTTCAGTAAGACACTGTTCCCTGCGCTCAGGCTTGGTTTTTTCCTCGCGCCCCCACCGCTCGTGGGGGTATTTGATCGCGTATCCGAAGCGCTGCTGCAGGGCGTGCCTTCCAGTCAACAGGCGGTGGTTGCGGATTTCATGCAGGAGGGCCATTTTGCGACGCATATTCGCCGCATGCGTGAGATTTATGCCGAACGCCATCAGGTGTTATGCGAAGCAGCGAGCGAACGTTTGTCCGGGCTGCTGGATATAGTGCCGACCGACACGGGGCTGCACACCATTGGCCGCCTCGCGCCGCATCTGTCGGAAACCGACATAGCGCGGGGTGCTTTAGAGCGGGATATCGTGGTGACGCCCATCGAACGCTATTGTATTGCGCCCTGCGATGTCAAAGGACTGGTGCTCGGTTTTAGTGGTATTAAGCCGCCCGAGATCATCGACGGGGTCAATGTCCTGGCCGAAGTGCTCGAACAGTTCAAGTCCTCATAATATTGGTATGTTTAGAAGTTTGTAATGGACCTGTAGCGACGGGCTCGCTGATCCTATTATCAGATCAGTTATTCATAAGTAGAAGGCAAATGTCCCAAGAATATGATTTTATCCTGGTCGGCGCAGGTTCTGCGGGCTGCGTGCTTGCCAACCGCTTGAGCGCCAACGGGCGTTACCGGGTTCTGTTGTTGGAAGCCGGTGGCGATGATCGCCGATTCTGGATACAGGTACCGCTCGGTTACGGCAAATCGTTTTACGACAAAAGCGTCAACTGGATGTATCAGACCGAGCCCGTTTCCAGCACTGCAGGTCGGAAAAGTTACTGGCCATGTGGAAAAGTGCTCGGCGGATCGAGCTCGATAAACGCGATGATTTATATCCGCGGGCAGGCCGAGGATTACGACGACTGGCAGGCGCTGGGCAACCCAGGTTGGGGCTGGCAGGACGTGTTGCCACTGTTCAAGCGCATGGAAGATCACTCAAAAGGTGAAAGTGAGTATCACGGTAGCAATGGGCCCTTGCATATAGACGCATCGGCGCGCGGACTGCATCCGATCTGCGAGCGCTACATCGACGCCTGTCAGGAAGCCGGTCTGGCACGTAACGATGATTTCAACGGCGCCACCCAGGAAGGCGCGGGGACTTACCACATCAACATCAAAAATGGTATGCGCATGTCAGCGGCGCGAGCCTACCTGTGGCCAATTCGTAAGCGTAGCAATCTGCATATCGAAACCCATGCTCATGCCAGCCGAATCCTGTTTGAAGGCAAAAGGGCGGTCGGTGTAGAGTATTTTAAGCATGGTATTAAGCATTCGGCGTCTGCACGACAGGAAGTCATACTGAGTGCCGGGGCGATCAAATCACCGCAACTGCTGTTGAGCTCGGGCATAGGGCCAACCGCGGAATTGAAAGAGCTCGGCATCGATATAGTCCACCACAATCCAGCCGTCGGCAAAAACTTACAGGATCATTACTTCGTTGAACATAGCTATCGCTCGACGCAGCCAACGCTCAATAACCAGTTGCATCCCTGGACAGGTAAACTATGGGCTGGCCTCAAATATGTGCTGGCGCGGCAGGGGCCCTTAGCGCGAAACATCAATCACGCGGGCGGGTTTTTCCGCACCAGTGCCGAACTCACACGACCCAATATGCAACTTTATTTTTGCCCTTTGAGCTACCGCAAAGTAGCGCCCGGTACGCGGCCACTATTAAATCCCGACCCCTATGCCGCGTTCAGTATCGGTATTTCGCCATGCCGCCCTAGCAGTCGTGGCTATTTGCGTTTGAAGTCCACCGATCCGATGCAAGCACCTGAAATCCAGCCAAACTACCTGGCAACAGAACATGACCAGGAAGAAGTGCTTCAAGGCGTGAAGTTCCTGCGCCGACTGGCTACGACACCAACGATGCAAGCGCTCATCGCCGAAGAGATCGAGCCCGGACCTGAGACGGTTGATGACGAAGGTTTGATGCAACATGTACGCGAAAGCGGTGGCACTGTGTTCCATCCCTCTGGTAGCTGCCGTATGGGTTCAGATCCGGTTACCAACGTTGTCGATGCAACGTTGCGAGTTCACGGCCTCAGCGGGTTGCGCGTCGCCGATGCTTCAATTTTCCCCACACTACCTTCGGGTAATACCAATGCCCCCGCCATCATGGTCGGCGAGAAGGCGAGTGAATTGATACTTAACGGCTAATCGAAACGCTCCCCAAGCTGCACCGTATCCTGACTTAACTGGCCAGCCGCTAAAACCTCATTTTGCGTACGTGCTGATATTTGCGAGAGGGTGATCAAATCCTGGAGCAACAAGTGGCTACAACTATCGGGTTAATTTACCCCGCCATCGATCCAGTTATCGCCTTGATTTCGAGAAACTCAATCAGGCCCCACTTTCCTTTTTCACGACCATTGCCCGATTGCTTGTAACCACCAAATGGCGTATCTGGGCCACCACCGATATAGTTGATCGCGATCTGACCCGCGCGGATACGCCGGGCTACTGCCCTGGCGTGTTCGATGTCGCCGGAACAGACGTAGCCCGCCAGACCAAAGTCGGTATCGTTGGCGATTTCTATCGCCTGGTCCTCATCGTCGTAGCCGAGGATGGCCAGCACTGGACCGAAAATTTCTTCACGTGCGATGGTCATTTGATTGTTGACCTGGGCAAATACGGTGGGCTTGACGTAATAACCGACGGGTAGATGTTCGGGCCTGCCTGTGCCTCCGGCGATCAGAGTTGCGCCTTCGTCGATACCCTGCTGAATCAGACTCTGGATTTTGTCAAACTGGACCTTGTTTACTACCGGCCCCATGTGCGCGCCTTCGGTGCTGGGATCATCGATTTCGATGCTATCTGCGGCTGCCTTTGCCGCCGCGATCGCGATATCCATCTTTGAATTCGGTACTAGCATGCGCGTCGGGGCATTACAGGATTGCCCGCTATTGCCCATCATGTGAATCACGCCATCGGTGACAGCCTGGGCGATATCCGCATCGTCTAGAATCACATTGGCCGATTTTCCGCCGAGTTCCTGGCCGACGCGCTTGACGGTATCAGCCGAGGCTTTGGCGACTGCAATGCCGCCGCGTGTGGAACCGGTGAAGGACATCATGTCGATACCGGGGTGGCATGACATCGCTTCACCTACTACCGGGCCGTAACCATTTACGAGGTTGAATACGCCTGCGGGTACGCCCGCCTCATGCAATACTTCCGCCAGGATCATCGAGTCGATGGGCGACTCTTCGCTCGGTTTCAATACCATGGCGCAGCCGGCTGCAAGCGCGGGCATAACCTTCGCCGCCACCTGGTTTATGGGCCAGTTCCAGGGTGTAATCATGCCGCACACGCCGATGGGCTCGTGGCGCAGGATGATGCCGTCTTCGACGCGTTCAAAATTGAAATTTTTCAGCGCCTTCATTGCACTTTCGATATGCCCGGCGCCGAGGGGCGCCTGCCATTCGCGTGAAAGCGTTATGGGTGCTCCCATCTCGCTGGAAATTGCCTGTGCGATGTCTTCGAATCGGCCCTTATAGAGATCGAGAATGTATTGCAACAGTTCTAACCGTTGCTCCACGCTCCATTGCGAAAAGCTTTCAAACGCTTTTCGTGCAGCCGACACCGCTTGATCGACGTCCGCCGGGCTACCCGCGCTGATTTGGGTATAGACCTGCTCGGTAGCTGGATTGATGACATCGAGGGTGGCCGGGGTAGTTGGGTCAACCCATGCGCCGTTTATATAGAATTTAAGGTGGTTCGACATGAAGGATCTCTAGTTAAAGGTCAATATTCGCAGCTGTGCACAATATCTGGTTTTATGCCTGAAGGGTAATATCCATTGCGATTTAAAACCTATACCAATTTTTTATGACCATGCAGGGTCAGGACCGAATCGATTTTCATCAGTTCCTTAAAATCAATCGAGACTGACCCCATCGATTTCCAGGCAAACTAATCCGCCCATCGAGATCATTTGTAATTTTCATTTAGTGGTCTGGTCTCCTAATGTTATTTTGGGATACACTACATGACCGTTAGTCGTGCTGTTAAGCAGTTTGAAAAGAGAAGATGAGTAATGTTGGAATGTTAGACCTGCCACCGATACTTGAGAGAAACCTTGATATCCACAAACCCGAATCAATCGTCATAGCATGAACATTGTCTGCCTGGATCTCGAAGGTGTGCTGGTTCCCGAAATATGGGTAGCTGTCGCCGAAAAGACTGGTATCGAGGCACTAAAGCGTACCACCAGGGACGAG
>CBDUSZ010000135.1:0-9369 GCA_965370015.1 uncultured bacterium
GCAATACGATCCAGGTTTTCACTTAATAGCTCGTGACCGAAATCCCAGCGCGTGCCATCGACCGCCCAGGGCACACAATCCTGTTCGTAAAACCCTATCACCAAACCCCTGCCCTCCTGGCGCAGATAACTCTCACCCTCGGGATCCATCACGTGCGGCAACTCCTCGTCGCGGTTGTAGACCTCGGGAAGATCATCGGTAGCAAAATATTGATGCTCCATCGCGTGCAGCGGCAAATAGACCCCGGCCATTTCGCCGACTTCGCGCGCCCATAGGCCCGCCGCATTAACCAGGTGTTCGGCCACTATCGTGCCCTGTTCGGTCACTACCTGCCAACTACCGTCGGACTGTTGATTGGTTTCCAGCACACGGTTACGCAATACGATTTCAACTCCTCGTATCTGCGCAGCTTTAGCATAAGCATGGGTTGTTCCGGAGGGATCGAGGTGGCCGTCGAGTGGGTCGTAAAGACCGCCAAGTATGCTGTCGGTATTAGTGATCGGGCTGAGTTTTTTAATTTCTTCGGGGGTGACCAATTCGGTATCCAGCCCCATGTGGCGGTGCATCGCGCGTGCGGCCTTGAGGAAATCCATGCGTTCCGGGGTACCGGCGAGCGTGATGCCGCCGACGTGATGTAGACTGCAGGATTGTCCAGTGAGCTCTTCCAGCTCGCGGTACAAACCGATGGTGTAACCCTGTAACGCGGCCATATTGGTATCCGCGTTGAGGGTATGAAAACCACCCGCCGCATGCCAGGTCGAGCCCGAGGTGAGCTCAGAACGTTCGATTAGCACGACATCATTCCATCCCAACTTTGTCAGATGGTAAATAACGCTGCATCCGATCACGCCGCCACCGATGACGACTACCTGCGCATGACTTTTCATATATTTATCTTCTCGATTAACCCAATACTGAAAAACTACTGTTCTGGTTTATCTCACGCAATCGCGAATAAAAACCACTGGAGACAGTGCGATCTATATTTTTCAAATGTAAATCGATCGGATTTTGGTCCTGATCGTTTCCATTTTCGCAAGCTTCGATAATGTCGGCCATCATCTCGCCGGCAATCGGTGCATTCTTAAACTGGTTACCACTGGTGCCGATTGCCATATAAAAACCGGGTAGGTCGGACTTATCGTAAATCGGAATCCAGTCGTCGGTTACATCGTACAAATCGACCACACCGCGCATTTGATTGGGTACCCCCAGATTCGGTACACGCTGGCAAACCCTCAATACCTGCACCCGCCATTGCTCGGTAAAATCGTGATTATAATCGTCTGGATCGACCCACTCGTGTTGATCCACGGGTGGATCCTCGCTACCGATTAACAGGTTATCGCCGTGCTCGGGTCGCGTATAAACACCGATATCGCTGTCCGAAGTAACGCAGGCTGTCTCCGAATTGTAACCCTCTGGCAAGGGTACGTGCGCGACTTCCTGGCGTAGTGCACGGGTTTTAACCTTCATCGACTTTTCAACATCGGCGAGCTGATTGACTTTTGACGAATGCGGACCCGCAACATTTAACACCACCGGCGCATCGATAGTGTCGCCACTAGCGAGAGTAACCCCGCTTACGCGACCATCAGAGCGCCTAATTTCCGTCACCTGCGCATTGTAAATAAAGCTGCAACCGACCTTTTCTGCAGCACGCATTATATTATGTGTCGCAAGTTGTGGATCATTGATATAACCGCCAGCGCGAAACATAACAGCCCCTTGCAGGGGTGTCTCATTGGCGATACCAAACTCTGCGTCATCCGGGCGTTTGGCCGGACCGAAGGACTCGGTATTCCACACCGGAAGCTTCTCGACGATTTGCGCGGGAGTGAATTCTTCATAGGGACAATTGAGTTCATCCATCAGCGCCATACAGGGCTTCATATAATCATTAACACTGGTTTTCATCACCATCGAACCGCAGTTGATATACTGGATCAGGCCTTTTTCATCGATATCGGCACCCCCCAGATAATCCGCCCAGTCGCGCCAGTAATAATGCGACTCATAAGCCATTGCCGAGCCATCGAGGGTAGAATAATAAGGACGAATAATGGCACAGGAACCCGACGTGGAGCCATATCCACAGGCGGGCAAACGGTCGATATTCAACACGCGCCAGCCTTTTCGGCCAAGCGCATAAGAAGTTGCACAGCCGATAATGCCGGCGCCTATGATGATTGCATCGTATGATGGAGACATAATTAATACCTTTATTTATTATTCGAACAGTCTTATATATTCGTCGCAGCATCGAAAGCCAGGGTATCGGCACGCGGCTGGGGTACATTCTCAGACGCTAAAAGTTGTAACAAGATCGAGCGCGATCCACCGATATTGAAGTCGCTAATGACGAGCGATTCAGCCCACTCTGCGCAATCATCTGCTGCAGGCGTTGTTGAAACAATGTTACGCGCCCCTGTAGTTTCACTTTTCGCTGTTAGTGCGCTATCAGGATGATAGAGCACTAATCTCCTGGCGCCGTTGGATGACGTATTTCTCCAGAGAAATTCTTAGCTGCTCATCGATTGGCGGCTCTTCGTAATCCTTGAGACGCTGGCGATAAATTTTATTGGCACGTTGATAGGCGGTTTGTTCGCCATTTTCGACCCAGGTTTCAAAATTACTCCAGTCCGAAACAATCGGCTGATAAAATGCAGTGGAGTAATTTTCCAGGGTCTGGCTAGTGCCGAAAAAGTGACCGCCGTGCCCGGCTTCGCGTATCGCGTCGAGCGCAAGGGTTGAATCACTTACTTCGATCGGCTTCAGAGTTTCCGCCATCATTTGCAGCATATCGATATCGATAATGAATTTTTCGAATGAGGCACAAAGCCCGCCCTCCAACCAGCCTGCAGCGTGTTTGATGATATGCGCATGCCCCATCACAGCGCCCCACAGTGACATTTGCGATTCCCACGCCGCCTGTGCGTCTACGCAATTAGAGGCATTGGTATTCGATGAGCGAAATGGCAGATCGTAGCGACGCGCCAGTTGACCGCTGGCGAGCGCAGCTTTGGTATATTCAGGCGTACCAAATGCCGGTGCGCCACTGCGCATATCCACATTAGAGGTGAATCCGCCATAGACCATCGGCGCACCCGGATTTACTATTTGCGATAGTGCAATGACACCAAGCGCCTCAGCATTTTGTTGCGCAAGTGCACCGGCAATGGTGATTGGGCTCATCGCACCCGCCAGGGTAAAGGGCGTGACAATCGTTGGTTGACCATTTTCTGCCATTTCGATCAGGCCATCGAGCATCGCGCCATCTACGCGCAACGGCGAATTGGTATTTACCACGGTAATTATGCTGGGTTGTTTTTTCAGCGTTTCGCGGTCTACACCGCGGGCTATCGCGGTCATTTCAATACCATCGCTAACCCGCCCACCACCCAGGCAATAGCAGGAAAATGCGCGATCGGTTAAAGTCAGCGCGGCAAGCGTAGCGTCTAGATGTCGTGTATCTGGCGGAATATCAATAGGCTCGACAGGATATCCGCTGATAAACCCGATAATGTCAAAACCCTGCGTCAGACGCAGAAAATTGCAGTAGTCCTCGAAATTTCCGCTGCGTCTGCCGCCTTCCAGATCAGCGCTATTCGGCGCGCTCGACACCGGGGTAAAGTTAATTGCATTACCACCAATCAGCTTATTTCGTTCAGGATTACGCGCGTGCATTGTAAATTTGGATGGTACTGTCTGCAGCCTGGCCATCACCAGCTCCCGGCTCAGGTAAACGCGCTGTAACTCCCAGTCGACTTTTGCGCCTGCTCCTTCGTATAACCCTAGCGCGCATTCATTGAGCACCTCGAGGCCTATATCTTCCAGAATGCGCATTGAGCCGTCATGGATCAGATCCAGCTCGGCCTCACTGAGAACCTCGATGGGTGCATAGGGATTGAACAGCTGTTCGAGTTTGGGCTGGATCAGCTGCACTGGGGCAACAGTACGTCTGCGGCTTCTTTTTCTGCTCATTATGAAACCTGCATGAATTGAATCATAAATAGTATTTCAGCCCGGGCACTATGTCTATCGACGTAACAGTTGTTTTTTATAAACATATTTGTTTATATTGGTTAACGAAGCAAAAGTTGGGTTGCAGGCCCAACACATTCCCAAAATCTCACCTTGATTTCGACCGCGAATTCAGCCTAACTTGATTTTGTTGCTCTATGCCTGTTGACTATACTCCGCGCTGATAATGATAAACACCAGGGTGAATTTAATTTCCAAATGACCAGTATCCAGACAACCAACACGCAACCGGCAGCCTTATTTGTTGCTTGTGGTATGTACGCATTTACCGACAATTTACGCAACGCCTGGCAACAACTATTCGAGCATTTTTTCAACCTCGCCACACCCTCGTTTGCAGTAGACCGAAGATTAAATTTCGAAACCGGACAGGGCGCTTTAACCAACCCCTCTCTATGGTTTGGACACACCTGTGGCTACCCGTTAATGACTCGATTGCGCGATACACTGACACCGATAAACGTACCAATTTTCGATGTCGCAGGCTGCGATCACACACGCTATTCGAGCCTGTTGATAGTCCCCGAAAATAGCACAGTTAATACGCTGGAAGAATGTCAGGGCTTATGCGCGGTGATAAATGCCAGCGATTCAAATAGTGGCATGAACGTATTGCGTCATGCAGTCGCAACTTTCAATCAGCAGGGGAAATTTTTTAGCGAGGTAAAAATATCCGGCTCGCATCTGCAAAGTGTTACCGAGGTAGCCAATCTACGAGCCGATATTGCTGCCATCGACTGTGTTAGCTATCGCTTTATTGAAGATACCTGGCCCGAGCTCACAGCCCGTGTACGATCTATCGGATTCACCGAAAAAACCTGCGGTTTACCCTTTGTCATGCCGAAGCTAAGTGCAGACATTAACAATTTCGAATGCATTACCGAAAATCTTAACCTGGCCCTGTCGATGCTTGACGATAATCGAAAGAACTGGCTTCACCTGAAAGGCTTTGAAATAGTAGATATTGGTGAGTATCAGGGCATACTCGATCTGGAGATTAGCGCGCAGGAAGACGGTTACCCGCTATTATCGTAACTACCGCATCACTTTTATTTCTTCCAAAAGGTCATTACAGATTGCTGCACAAGTATAGCTCTATTAGAATTCGTGCAGCCCGATAAATCATCCTGTTTATCGTCAATTTAAGCCACCCGAGTCATTACCATGTGGAAAGATTTAGCGGCCTCCTGGGCTATATTGCTCGGCATCGGATTCATGATGATGGCTAATGGGTTACAGGGAACCCTGCTCGGTCTACGTGCGACCCTGGAGGGCTTTTCCACCTTCACTACCGGCGTAATGATGTCCGGTTATTTCATCGGCATATTTATTGGCTCGTTTCTCGCGCCACAGCTGGTGAAACGTGTGGGACACATCCGCGTATTTTCTGCTCTCGCGTCACTGGCTTCGGTGTCTATCCTGTTCCATGGCCTCTATATCGAACCTGTGGCCTGGATGTCGATGCGTATTGTCACCGGTATTTGTTTTGCCGGATTTTTCGTGGTTACCGAAAGCTGGTTAAATGACCGTGCCAGTAATGAAACCCGAGGCAAGATACTGTCGATTTATATGGCCATCGTAACTCTGGGCATGGGCGGCGGTCAGTTTTTACTCAACCTCGCCAGACCCGAAGCGATTGATTTGTTTATTCTGATATCGGTCATCATTTCACTGGGATTAATCCCGATCCTGCTAACCGCGAAACCGGCTCCGGTATTCGAGACCTCGTCCAGTATGTCATTAATTGAACTCTACAAAGCCTCGCCGCTCGCGGTTATTGGCAATGGCTTAACCGGAATGGCACATGGCATTATTTTCGGACTGGGGGCTATTTACGCCAGCGCAGTGTTAGGCGACGTGAAGTTAATATCCTGGTTTATGGCCTGTTTTATGATAGGTAGCCTGGTGACGCTCTGGCCGATAGGCTACCTGTCTGATCGCATCAGCAGGCGCCTGGTGATGACAGCTATTTCGGTCATTTCGATCATTTGCTGCATTTTGGCAGTATACATAAACAAAGATAGTATCGCCTTTTATCTGGTCATCGTAATACTCGGCGGTGCCGCAATGCCGATGTACTCAATTTGCGTCGCCTATGCCAATGATCGCCTCGAACCACATCAAATTGTGGGCGCTAGCGGCAGCCTTGTCATGGTATCGGGTATTGGCCTCAGTACTGGCCCGATCATTATTGCCTTTATCATGGATATTTACGGCATGGCATTTTATTTTTGGGGTATCGCCGCAGTATTTTCGTTGATACTGGTATTTACCCTGATTCGGATCAATTCACGGGATGGCATTAAGATTGAAGACCAATCGCATTTTATAGCCACCGGAACTATCGGCACACCAATCGCTGAATTTAACGCCCCCGATGCAGAAGATTATGTCGAGGCTGTTGCAAATGACGAAACTGCCCTGCTCGACGAACTGGAAGATTCTTCCCAACGTGTACTGTAGTTAGCCTGTTGCAAATATCTCTCAACCCCGGAGCGCAAAATCGACAGGCTGGAATCCGATCAATTTCCAATGGCTCAATCAGTCACTTTGATAGCTGAATTGTCACAGCAGTTACAATGCCCCAGATACAATTAAATAGCAGAATTGCCAACGGGGTTAAGATACCGAGATTCAAGCCGCCAATGCCATTGCCGGTGAACAGGGGAAATACCACAAGCAACTGAAAAGCAGTCGGTAGTAGACTCAATATTAATCCTTTAAGAATTAAGCTGGACCGAGGCAACGGCAACAAAAACAGAATCCCCCATATTCCTCCCCATACGATTCGAGAATATAACCAGCCGGGTGTCAGGCTGTGGTGGTAGGAAACGCCCATTGCCGAGGTAAATCCTACGTCACCCGAAAACCAAACAGCGACAGCGAAGCCAAGACCACCCGCACAACCCGCAGCGAAGAATACTAATAGTTTTTTCATATTAAACTCAAATAATGGTGCATGATCGATACTTATGGCTCATTTAGTTAAATGTGACTGCTACTAAAATTATTTTCTGCCGAATAGCCTACAATCATATTATTAAGGCAGCAGTATGCGCTTTTGGTTTTCACTCAGTATAAGAGAAATTTAATAACAGCTTATGTCACTAAGTTCACTAAAACTGGATTTATATTATTTTCTGCAAAAACGAACTTCGGTGCGCATTTTTCGCTGGAGTATTCGAATTCTGATTATCATTTTTATTATGGATACCGGCTACCTGATTGGTATCTGGCCGGATTGGGAACTTTACAAAAAAGGACCTGTGCCGCAGACGAATTTTATTCGGAATTATATCTTTGAAAAATATCAACACGACAACTGGCCATATCTGTTATGGAAGCCTAAACCCATTAAAAAAATTTCCAGGCACATGATCCGTGCCATTATCGTCGCCGAAGATGCCAGGTTTTATTCGCATTCGGGTATTGATATGGAGGCATTGAAAGCGGCGATGGAATACAACCTCTCGGAAAAACGATTTATCTATGGTGGCAGCACTATTTCTCAGCAGACGGTTAAAAATATTTTTCTTAGCCCTTCCAGAAATCCGTTGCGTAAATGGCATGAACTGTTGCTCACCATCGGCATGGAACGCAATTTGACCAAAAAACGTATTCTTGAGCTATATCTTAATGTCGCCGAATTTGGTCGTGGCGTGTATGGTGTCGAAGCGGCTGCGAGATATTATTGGGGAAAATCGGCGGCAAAATTATCCCCCAGGCAGGCTATTCAACTGGCAGCCTCGCTACCCGCACCCGTGGCTCACAATCCAGACACGAAAACTAAATTTTTTAACCGGCGGGTGAAAAAAATAAGCCGCTATTTTTAGGTTAACCCCTAAATCATTATTCAGGCAAGAGGGTAGAATGCCGGCGTGATATTTCTATTACCCACAAAAAACCCCGCAAATGCGGGGGGGGGGTATAGTGATAGGTTGGAGAGTTCCCATTTTCTGACCACACTTACCTGAAAAGTCCAAAGCAAACCGCAACCGCTACCCCTCGGGGTGGCGGTTGTTTTTTTTCCTGGGAACAAATTTATTCAGAGCCGTCCGCGACAGGCTATATTGGTGAGAAGTCTGGATGTGAGATGACGTCGACACAACGGCGACTGTCGGTGAGCTCTAATATTAGTCGTTACTAACAAACAGCAGTGTGCTCGAAGCGGACATCCATAAAATTGAGGTAAACGGCAATCTCCGCCATTTGCGGCCGTTCGATTAAGCCTCCAAGAATGCACAATACGGCACACGCCGGTCGTTGTATTAATCTCGAACAAGTGCCGAAAATGCCAACATCGGCGGGAGAAGTGCCACCGACTAAAGTTTTAAGCTGTTCGTAGGGGACCATCACTTTTACTTCCAGCTCCCAGTGTGCATGTTGAAATCAGGAAGTTCGCATTTCAATCTCTTGCAGGTATATGCGCTGACATGCCGTAGTCGACCGATATTCATCCTGGCTGCATTGTCGGCAGCCTCATCAGCATTGCGCTGTATTTGCTTCGCCCTATTGATGGCTCGGTATGTTTCCTAAAGTTCTGGTTGCTGTTCACTCATTCCGAATACTCATCTTGTTCTTAATGAACTGGCACGCTTGGCGCAATGTCGGAAACCTGAGCCATATCTGAGTATCATCAAACCAGCATAAATATTCACCATTGATAAACTTCAGTTTTGGTTTACCGCTCCGGATTCGATCTCTGTTATCTTCGGATATCATGTCTTCATCCTCCCTTGATCATGTTCCTTTTCGAATGTCTGTGTAATCAACCTGGCCAAGGCCTTGCTGGTTGGCATATCCTTGTTGCCCGGTGGTTTGGTTCTCCCATGTTACCGTTACACCGGTATCTTCCGCCGAGCCGCTGCAACAGGTGAACCACGTTGGACTAATAAAGGCCTCGCCGCTTATCCGCAACGGGTTGGAAGACATGGTGTAGTGGTCGCCCGCAGGACTAGAAATTTTTACCCATCCGTAGCCATAATTACCGTCATCACCGCTGTTATCACTGCCGCCACCTCGACAGGCAGCAAGCCAGACAAATAAACTGATGAGTAAGATGATTTTTATGAGCGTCCGTAGAAGTTGCATGATGCTTTTCCCGATACTGCAATTCGGATAATCAAACAGCACACATGCAACACCCAAGAAAAATATGCATGAATGCTTAGAATAAAACAGTATTACAATTATTAATCTGCTTTCTTGATATAGATCATTCTTTTAGGATGAAAGAGGACGTATTTATTCATTTCTACACGATAGCCAAATGACTGCTCAGGGTCGATAGTACGCATTCGGATAATTGGCTCGTAGGTCTCAGAC
>CBDUSZ010000136.1:0-9136 GCA_965370015.1 uncultured bacterium
CGTTTTCCGACACCAGTAATAACCGCCCGCTATTTGCATTCCCAAGATGCCGATTAGCGATCAGGCTGGATCGGTTCAGGCTTATATTTTCTGCTGACTGGGCGATAATATTTCCATCAGTTCTGAGGCGAGAGTTGTTTATACGAATACTGCCGGATTCAGCCAAAACGGTTAGATTGGCCATTTTTGATGTCGTATATATATCCGCAGCGGTTAAATTAATCTGCCCGGACAGGAGGCTAATATCGCCAGCGGCTTTTATGCGCCCGTCGAATCGCAATTCATCACCCGCCTTTAAAAACACTTGATCACCAGCCTCCATTGACACATCACGCCCGTAGCTTGCGCGATCGAAAGCGAGAATGATCAGTTCGTCTTCAGTAATGATTTCAGCTGCTGCAACACGGCCATTTACTTTAGCACTGCTAACCTCGACGCTCTGGGCTTCAATGTATATCTGCCCCTGGGTGACAATTTGACCACCTTCCTGTACATAATCACCGCTTAGACTGAGTATTAGTTCTGGTGACTCGATACGGGCACTCAGGTATTGAACCTGGCCATCGGCATCGACATACCAATTCCGTTCGGTAGTATTCTGGCTCAGATCGATGGCTTCAATGATCAAACGATTACCACCCACCAGACTCGCACTATTGGTCACACTCTCGCCACGTATCAGTAATTGGTTGTAAGCGATAATTTGGGTAAACAACTGTTGCGCCTGCAACTGACTATTATTCGATATTGCTTGCGGCATGATGACGCCTGGGGCGTAGACAACCTGGTTATTGGCAAGAGTTTGTTGGCTAAATACAACTATCGGAACTTCCAGTTGTTGTAATTGCTGAGAGGTCGGCAAATCGCCGAAGGCAAGCCCGGTTTGAGCCATAAAATCCCGAGTATTGCCATATAGCGTACCTAGCTGTAGCAGATTACTGCGGTCTTCGGTTACAAATGGCAAGCCACCAGAATCACGAATAGTATGTGCGATTAGCTCGGCAAGATAGACATCGTCACCGACGAATGTTACTCCACTCAAGTCTGCGCCGACATCGCTTAAAAAAGTATCAGTCAAAAAGAACAAGTCCGAATTGATGAGAGAATTAGTACTTTCGCTCTGGATAGTTTGGTAATAGGGACCGTCATTCGAGGCAGTCGAAAACCAGGCGAGTTGACCTATAGTCTCGACAAAGTCATTACTATTCAGCGTTTGCCCTGAGAGAGGCCCAACTACGAACCCGCTGCTATCGTTGATCTGAGTCGGGGCGTCGATTTGCACGTCGGTCGCTTCAATTATGCCGGTGTTGGTAAGTTGCCTGATCAGGCTAATATCAACATTGTCGTGTGCAGCGATAATGCCGAAACGACTGTCAATATTCTGGTTGATGACAGAATCGCCGCTAATAGACAGGTTATTTCCCGCCACGATCAAGCCACCACTATTCACTAATTGCCCAACATCAAGAGATATCTGGCTTCCACTAATACTACCGTCTGGATGGTTGTTGAACGTTTGGGCGCGAATTTCGACTGCCCCCAGTATATTGGTATCCACCGTCAGATCAGCAATCGCCTGCTGATTAGCGTCATCGATACTATTGGACAAATCCATCGCGCTGAGTTGCTCGCCATTTAAGATCGCTACGATATGCGCATCTATCAGGCTTTGCGGATCGATAATCAAAGAAGAATCTGGCTGTTGGTTTTTCGACAGGTTGGTCGAGCTGATAATGCCGCTGTTATTGACCATGCCGACTAGCTGCCCGCCCTGGCTATGTTTGATCTGGATGACACCTTCGAGCGATGTAATGACACCACTATTGTTAAGTAATTCGTCAACGTACAATTCAAGCGATGAGTTACTTTGAATCAGGCCATTATTATTGAGCTGTTTGACAAATAGACTTCGGTCTTTGAATTCAGTAATGGTTAGCGTTGCGTTATTGGTCAGCCCGAAGGTATCAACGACCCATTTTCCACCAATATCAAACAGTCCGACGCTATCGTGAATATAGGTACCGTCACCGAATATGCCAAGGTCACCGCCTGTTATTACACCACCATCCAGGGTCAATTGCCGGTCAGCGGCTGACCTCAACTCGATATCTTGTACCGCCTGCAGCATACCGCGGGTATTAATATCACCGTCTTTTGCATTAATTATTAAGCGTCCACCGCTGTTAATGCGCACATCTGTATCGAGATTGGCATTAATAGTTATATCCCGCCCGGTACTGGTATGAATATCGGCCTGAGTAATTAGTTGCCGGGCATTTAGCACCAGGTTAGTGCTGCTACTAATCTCGCAAGGTGACGACGCCAGGCACTCGAACTGCATATTAGCACCCGCATTTAACGCTCCAGTTGAGGCCAGTTGGCCGAGGCTATTAAGTCGCCAGGTAATATTTCCGTTGGTAGCCTTAATGCTACTGGTTTCGACGCGAGCACCGACCTGATCGGTTTGCAGGGTAATATTATTCACAGCAGACAATTCAGCTGCGCTAATGTCTCCTGTAGCAGCGCTAATATGGAGATCGTCACCACTTCTAACGTCGTTCACAATCACCACGCCAGCTTTGATCCGCAGGTCACTACCCGTGTTCGTTACCAGCGCTGCGTTGGCTTGTAAAGTACTTGCATCGAACTGAATATTACCGGCACTGGCGATCTCGCAATTTGGGGTACTACAGTTAAACTCAATTGTTCCGCCTGCATTAACAGCAATATCTCCACTAGCATCGAATATGCCATCGCCTCCCAGATTCCAGGTTATATTTCCTGCTGCAACACTATTGCCACTAGCAACTATGTCGGATCCGGTACCTTTGTTAGACACTGTTATATCACTACTGGCGTTGGCATTTTTATATCGAATTTCGCCTTCGGCGGTGAGTTCGATATCACCACTAGTAGATATCAGATTACTATCGAGTGTGACACCAACCCCATTTTCGGTGGCCTGGATAAATATCTGCCCGGCATTCATCGCTCCGGCCACGGTTGCGTCGATCGCAACGCTGATAACACCGTCATCCGATTGAGTCGTGGTTAGCGTCCTGTCTTCAGGTGCGACGTTATTTTCAATCTCAAGAGCGCCGCTACCCGCTAACAGGCGCAACTGATTGGCGGCATTGATTACACCCTGAATTTGAGCCTTTCGTGTAAACAGACTAGTTACATCAACCATACTGGCATCAAGGCCGCCAGGCCCAATCAGGATGCCGGCCGAACTATTACGATCGACTGTAATAGTCAGTAGTGATTTACCACTACCGACGGTTACCCTGCCGGTAGTAAGCATCACTTCTGAGATCGAGTTACTATTATCATCGAGAGCGGTTGGAGTGCGAATGAATCCACAACCGTTGCAGCTAATACCGTTTGGATTTGACAAGATGTAATTGGCATCATCACCGAAGATTTCCGTCATCCCATTGATATCGCTGGTACTGGTAGTGACAACCTCGTTTAAAATAATACGCGCGCTTTTATTACTGAAATTAGCATTTCCTCCCAGGTTCCCCGCCAGAAAGGAGGTTCCATCTACCAGGGAGTTATTGATTACCACGCCAGCACTATTAACATCGAAGTCGTTGAATTGATTTTTCGAAACACCGTTCGATGATGGTCGAGCAATTTCAACAACTGGAACCGCATTGACGGTATAGACCTGGGTATCAGCGATATTGGTTGGCAGAATTTCCGCCCCGGCATAACCAGAGCAAAAAGCGACTATTGCTGACAAAGCGATATTAATCAGACGGGCTTTCAGGTGGTTTATTTGGAGTCTTGCAGGGTGGTATGACAACCAGCCCCGTGCTGTGTTTTTGCTACAGAATGTCTGGAGTAATAAAGCGAAAAATACCATTTAATCCCTGATTCCCTGAGTAGTGCACTATTTATTGTTATATTTCAAAGTCCTTAATGTGTCGTAATCTGGATGCTTTTATTACGCCCATTCAAAGACTTCCCGAGCAGACTACCACAGTTTCCAGTCGAGATTGAAGAAAATAACGCTACTTTCTTCATCGACAAAGTCGGGGGCAGACAATGGAATCCCGAGCGTTAACCCCCAGGATAACTGTTGCTGCCTGCCCAGGTTGACCACCTGCTCTACACTCAGTGAGAGTCCTGTAAGAGCGGCACTGGAATGACCTGAGTTGGCAATATTGTTATCTTTGGCCATTACATAACCTAGATCCAGACCGGCAGCGAGAGTTATATTTTTAAGCCAGGGGTAAGCTCTGGAAGGCTTCCAGCGAATATCATTGTTAAAATACAGACCAGCGTCACCCGAAACTGGACTATCTCGAAATCCGCGCACACTGCTCAGATCGCCTATCGCGATTTGTTCAGAACCGAACAATGGATCACTGCTGATCTGACCCGACCAGGAACCCCGGTATGACCAGGCATTACCCCAGCCCTTGATCGGCAGGCTCAGCCATATATCCCAGCCGAGTTTTTCGAATTGAGCTTTTGGGATGGCATTACCACTTTCAGGACCATCTTCGAGCGCGTCCAGAATATCCAGCCCGCGCGAATAGTTGACGAGAAAAGACCATATCGACCCGGGATTACGCACCACATGATTTACGCCGATATCAAACACTGTCAGTTTGCGCGAACTGCTATCGAGCCGCACATCTTCTAAAAAAGAGTTCGACTCTTTTACCGTTAAAGTGAGGTTCAGCGTTGTTTTACTGGTCCGGCCACGATGGGCGATACGCGAAACCCTCAGGCTATTATCGTTCGAATCGCCAGAGGTCAAAAAAGGAACCGTGGCGCTATCGATGGTCGATAAATATTCCGACGGGTGACTGCTCAGGCTATAGGTCCAGTAACCATAAGGAATCGATACGGCGAAGCTATTGCTCCGGCTATCCTGCCGGTCTTCCCCTCCGCCGATATAATCGGTAGTACTCAGGTACCAGTTATCATTGAGTGAGAAAAGGTTGTCCAGGTTAGCACTAAGCTTGGCACGTTCTCGACCGGTCGATTCCGAGCCCAGATTATCCACGCCAATATAAAATCGATAGCGATTATTCGGAGTATTTTGAATATGTATTTTTGAGTAACCGGGTTTATCTTTTACCGGTTCTATATTCATCGTTGCGCGATTCGACGCGAGACGGTTCATTTGATCGAGTCCCTGCTCGATATCACGGATATGAATAATCTGTTCTAGCATATCGGGGAAGGCAGTCGAGATTTGACGCTTTTCTGCCGAATCGTTGTGATTGAGTTCAATACTATTCAGCTTTCCTTCCAGTACCCGAAATTTAAGCACACCGGTTTTAATATTCTGATCCGGCTGGAGGTAGGATCGCGACATGATCCAGCCCTGTTCGATATAGAGGCGATCGATATCGGTACGCAAGGCATCGATATCATTTAAATTCAGGCAACGGTCCAGGTAAGGCTGCTTAAGCGCCTGCTTTTCAGACCGGAACAAATTATCTGCCCCCGCCAGTTCTATTCTAGTAATAATAAAACAGGTGTCTGTCGATGCGCCCTTATCCGCGGGCGGTGGCGGCAGCATTTCAATTGGAAGCAGAGACCGTTCAAGTTCGAGTAACAGTCGCTCACGTTCAAGCATCTTTAAGCGGCGTTGCTCCTCCCTAAGTAATTGTTCACCTTGCTCTGCGCCAAGTTCAGCAGCGCTCTGCGCTTTTACACTGGCAAAATAGCTGAATAGCAGTATCGAAATGATAAACCGGCATATCAGTTTGCAATTCATCACTTGCTCATCGATGGCTGACAACGGAGCCAGCACTACAATAGGCAAGGGTTGATAGCGACAGCCCCTTTGCATTTCTACCCGCCATGTCGGTCAATACAGCTCGCGAGCCGGAATGACGAAATTTAAGTATTTTGGATAGCCTGCCAGAACAATTCCCTTTAATCACTTGCTCCCCTTTTTTTGAATCTACGCTGTTTATTTGACATTGATCTTAACATTGTCTAGCTTGACATTCCTATCAGTAGCTATGGCATGACTTCAAGGATGAATTTCAAATCGGGTTATTTAAGTATTTTCCTCACTGCCACTACTAGCCAGCCCGCAATCTCAGGTAGTGGTTTCTATTACGGGTTTGATGCTGCATTTCATTCGCTAAATACCCGCACAGAAGTGGGTTTAACGTTCACTCCCCCACCACCGAATCCAAGCCTGCAAATAGATCAAAGATCGCAATCGTTTTCCGATGTCGGGTTTCATGTCGGCTACCTGTTCAAGCATCGGCGTACGCAGAATTATTTTATCGCCCCCGAATTATTTGTTACCACTCTCGATTCCAAAGATTCGATTTATGGCACTAGTTTCAAATTTGGTTCAGATATCGATAGTGTTCGCGTGTATGCAAATCTGGGTGTGAGTCGAATCGAGGTTTTCAAGCAAAACAAACTGCACGTGGGTCTTGGCGCTGAATATGCCATCAGTGATTACCAGGCGATTAGTATTGAATGGATGCGCTTTGATACCATCGATGAAAATACAACTGCTGTCAGTAATTTTAATTCACAGATCCTGACAACGGACACGCACACCGAACGTAATATCGACGTGATTAAAATCACCTTCAGGACATATTTACTCGAATAAGGAAACGAACCATGTCATATACCAAACCACTCATCGGAATTATTGCCGGCCTTTTACTGCTCAATGTAATTGGCACTGTAATGATATTGCTACAGATTAATGAACCAGATAAAGAGACCACTACAGCGGCGGTGGCAGACCCTTCGAAGCCAGCAAATTCGATTAACAGCATAGAGACAATCCCTGAAATAGAACCCGTACTACCTGCAAAAGTCAGTCCTCATATTGAGCCTGTGGTCGAAATTTTAACGGATCCTGAACAATCGCCTGGCGACCAGGGTGCCACAGAAATTATAATCGCCAGGGTGAACAATACAGATATTGGCCAGTCACTAATAATTTCCTATTTAAAACAACTTGCAACGCCGGAAATTTTTGCACAATGGGATACGCTAAACGATATCCCGCAAAGCATTTTGAAGCAAAGCATTAATAACGCGGTGCTGGATATATTGTTAGTGCAGCTTGCGATTGAGATGAAAATCGATCGACACCCGGATATTCAGGCAGACATTGCGCAAAGCAATCGAAATATTCTCAAGTCTGCATTTTTATATCAAATGGCACCCGAACTGGTCAGTAACGCGGATATAGCAACCCAGTACCAAACACTGCTCGCCTCTTTAGAAGGAAAGCTTGAATACCGCGCCAGGCACATCTTATTAGCAAACCAGAAAGAAGCCAGAATCGTCGAAAAGGCCCTAGAACAAAAGAAGAAATCATTTGATGAACTGGCCAAACTATTTTCGCTGGATGAACCCACGGCTCTGCGTGGTGGTGATTTGGGCTATGTACTGTCGGGGCAACTAAATCCGGAATTTGAGAATGTAATAAATAATCTCGAGATTGGACAACAGTCTAAACCCTTTGAAACTGAACTGGGTTGGCATATTGCGATTGTAGATGATCGACGTGATAGCCAACCAATGACACTCACCCAAGCGACACCTATTATCCGACAAAAACTTGAACAACAGGCGATTCAGAAATATCTGACAGAACTACTAGCTTCAGCGGCCATCGAAGTATTGATTGCGCCGGATACGGCAAAGGAAAATTTGTCGGCGATTGATACGGCTCCGGTTGAGTAACCCCCGGATTAGATCAGTTTGTGATATATAGTGTTGACCTTGATTCTGGACCGGATAAACCTCCCCCTCTCGCTTTGTACCAACGACACTGCCCCAATCATCGGCCACTTACTCGGGGCCAGCAGATATCGATAAGACATTTATAGTCACATGACATGAATGACAGCGGGTTATATATCCGATATGGATTTATGTGCATAGAACGTATATTCTCCACGCTGCTTGAATTCTATTACTAACGGGGACCAGCCACATGGGCGGTATCTATTCAGGGCTCAAAAAGTATTGAAAAACGTGCGCCAGGCGCAAGAATCGGTTGCGGGTGCGACGAGCACTAGCGTTGCCGGGTTGTGCGGCGTTTGTCCTGGTGGTTGTGGTGTCGAGGTATTTTTCAAAGAAGGTAAAATAGACCGGCTGCGGCCTCGCAAGGGCCACCGCAGGGGCATCGTCTGTACCCGTGGCACCCGCGCGGCCGAGGTGGTTTACTCATCAGAACGGTTATTATACCCACAGCGACGGGTCGGCGCGCGTGGCGAGGGTCGCTTCGAGCGCATCACCTGGGATCAGGCTTACGCTTTCATTGTCGAACGCCTGCACGCGATCGCTGCCGAGCATGGCCCGGAGGCGCTCGCGGTATTCACCGGTCGTGGTAATTTCGAGTTCGGTCTGACTGAGACATTCGCGCCCGAGGGGCCGGCCGAGACCTCTGCCAATGCCATACTCTACCCGTTTGGCTCACCCAACGCGACCGGTGTTGGTGCCCTGTGTTTCGTTTCTTATGGCTTGATCGCGCCTCGCTCGGTGTTCGGCGAAGTGGTGCGCAACTTGCACGACGATCTCGAACAGGCCGACCTGATCTTTGTCTGGGGCGCTAACCCGGCCACCGCTTCACCACCCGACAAACAGTTACGGCTCAAGGCCGCACAGGCACGGGGTGCGCGGGTTGTAGTGATCGACCATCGACGTTCTGAGACGGCTCGCGCACTACGCGCGCAGTGGGTAGGAATTCGACCGGGTACCGATGGCGCGCTGGCGCTTGGCATGATTAACATCCTGCTCTCTCAGGGGCTTGCGGATCAAGATTTCATCGAACACTGGGTGCATGGCATCGACGAGTTGCGCAGCTACGTCAAGACATTCACCCCGCAGCGGGTAGAAACGATTACCGGGATCCCTGCTGAAACAATTATCGATCTGGCAAACTCCATTGGCGCGGCCAGGGGTTTCGCGATGTTGATGTATACCGGCCTCGAATATTCTAACAGTGGCGTCCAGGCAATTCGTGCCGCGCTGGTATTGCAGGCACTTGCCGGGCATCTTGATCGTCCCGGCGGTAAGGTCATTCGCACACCGGGCGGTATGCGTCTACACCGCTCAACGACGCCAGCGCCGAAGGGCGCGCGGCCAGCGATTGGCGCAAACGAGTTTCCGCTTTATA
>CBDUSZ010000137.1:0-9122 GCA_965370015.1 uncultured bacterium
ATGGATAGGTACCATGATCGATGTCTAACAGCGCACCTTGCGCGCCTTCAAACATGATGTTGTCACCCTGCGCCCTAAGTTGATGCAGTATAGCGGGGATATCACCAATCATATCTCGCAAAATTTCTGCTTGTTGCAAAGTCAGATCAAGTACCTGCTGGTAATCGACAGGATCAGTTTTATAATAATTTACGAGGGCGAAATTGTGGTATTCCATGACTTCTTTTAAACGTGCTGCAAAGTACTCGACATCGAGTAAATCTCCAACACGTAAACCCCGGCGCGCAACCTTATCCTCGTAACAGGGGCCAATGCCTCGACCCGTAGTACCTATCGCTTTATTGCCACGTGCTACTTCTCGCGCCTGATCGAGCGCAATGTGGTAGGGCAATATCAGTGGACAGGATTCGCTGATGACGATGCGCTCTCGCGCGGGTATCCCCGCAGCTTCAAGCCCGCTAATTTCTTTTAGCAGCGCCTCGGGGCAAAGTACCACGCCATTGCCTATCAGGCACTGCACATTGTCGTGCAAAACTCCCGAGGGAATCAGATGCAGAACAGTTTTTACGCCATCTATTACCAGCGTATGCCCGGCATTGTGACCACCCTGAAAACGAACCACGGCATTCGCTTGTTCGGTGAGGAGATCTACAACCTTACCCTTGCCTTCGTCACCCCATTGGGTACCTATTACTACAACTGTTTTTGCCATTTAAACCCTTCCGCAGCTATACATCTTCGACCACCCAGCCATCGGCCTGTCGAACCAGTCTTCTGTTACATTGTTGATCTTCAGGCTTACTCGAACTGCCATTAAGATCGATGATTACACGCTGATTATCCTGACGTAGCGTCTGTATTATTTTTTCCAGGTCCTGATCGTCGTCACGCGGAGCCAAAATACCTGGTGCGGAATGACTCGACGCAGCAGAAAGCTGGTACAGGTTTATCAAGTCTGCACTAAATCCTGTCGCCGGCCGTGCATTGCCAAACACACTACCAATATCATCGTAGCGGCCACCACGAGCAATTTCCTTTCCCTGACCCGGCAGAAAGGCTGCATACACAAGTCCAGTGTGATAACTGTAACCGCGCAACTCCGAAAGATCGCAATGGATTAGCGTATGCGGAAATTTTAACTGCACTGCTTCAACTACAGCCTGCATATGATCTATAGATCGGTGCAAATCGGCGCCACAATCAGCATAGATTTTGCGCGCATCTTCGAGAATCGAGACATCACCATTGAGCAAAGCTAGTTGCATAAATTGATTTTTTAGTCGCTCATCCAGGGCCAATTGCTGCATATACTGCTGTAACTCTGGAATTGATTTACGTTGCAACATATCGAATAAGCAGCTTTCCTGATCGGCATCAAGACTGATATTGCGCACCAGGCTGCGAAATATTCCGACATGACCAATATCGATGGAGATAGTATTCAGATCTGCGGCATGTAAAGTCTCGATCATCAAGCTCACAATCTCGACGTCAGCTGCAATCGTATCATTGCCAAATATTTCAGCGCCAATTTGTAATGGCGTACGACTCGAAGTAATGCCATCACCGCGGGCATGCAGTAAATGACCGCAATAGCACAGGCGGCTCACACGAGATTCGTGTTGATCGTCGGCCAGCAAATGCGCATCTATGCGGGCAACCTGAGGCGTCATATCCGATCGTACTCCCATCTGCTTGCCGGACACTTGATCGACCAGGGCAAAGGTTTTGGTATCGAGAGAATGCGCGGTTCCAGTGAGTAGAGAATCCATATATTCGATCATCGCCGGCATCACCAGATCGTATCCCCATGAATAATAGGTTTGCAGTATTTTTCGACGTAATATCTCCACCGCATGCGCATCCGGAGGCAGGATTTCCCGTACACCATCGGGTAGTAGCCAGAGGTTGTTGGAAGTTTTATTCATCATCAGAGAATGAGCTAGGCCCGCACAAAGTACAAAGACACAACCCCCACCAGCATGAGGCCGAAACCGATGCTTCGCAAAGTCGATTCCGGCATCGCGGTTAATTGTTGCATGGTGTTTTTATAACCCCTGGGGCTGATAAAGGGGATGATACCTTCAATAATCATTACTAATGCAAACGCGGCTAATAAGTCACCCCAGTTCATAGTTATCTCGCAAAAAAACGGGCGGTATTATAGCCGCCCATTAATCTAGTTTAGTCAGCTCAAAAGCTATCTTATTGAATTTTGGAATCCTTGAAATATTTAAAATAATCGGAGTCCGGACTGAGCACTATCAAATCCTGATTATTACCGAAACTATTTTCGTAGGCATTCAGGCTTCTGTAGAAAGAATAAAACTCCTTATCCTGGTTGTAGGCATCTGCATATGTTTTGGCGGCGATTGCGTCCCCTTCACCCCGGGTTTGTTCAGATTTGCGATAAGCTTCAGCGAGCACTTCTTCTCGTTGTCGATCCGCATTAGCCCGAATCTGCTTTGCCTGCTCTTCACCACGAGATCTAAACGCCTTCGCGACTGTCTGGCGCTCAGTAGCCATACGCCGATATACGTCGTTACTAACATTTTCGGGCAATTCAACTTTTTTAACCCGTACATCTATCAGTTCAATACCGAGATCCCTGATTTTTATTCCGGCATTATCGGTGACCACCTGCATGATAGTCGCACGTTCACCGGAAATAACTTCCTTCATCGATTTAGCACCGATCTGCCCTTTCAGCTCGTCATTAATAATTGTCGCCATACGCGAAATGGCGCGCCTTTCATCGCCCTGTGTCGAGGTATAGAAAATTTTCGGATCAGAGATGCGCCATTTAACGAAAGAGTTAACGATAACGTTTTTCTTTTCGCTGGTTAAAAATCGATCTGACGGTGTATCCAGGGTCAAAATCCGGCTATCGAATTTGATCACATTGTTAATTATCGGTATCTGAAAATAAATTCCCGGTGGGTAGTCAGACTCAACTATTTCACCGAGTTTGAATTTTATCGCCACTTCCCGCTCGTGCACGATAAAGGTCGACATCGAGATAATACCGGCCACTATAGCGAGAAAAACAAAACCAAATTTAATGTTATTCATTATCTTGTCTCCCTGCTTCGTGAACGAGAAACATTGCGTTTAAATTCATCGATTAGAGATTGAGTCGAACCAGTGTCAGATCCATCATTTTGATTGAAACCAGAATCGGAGCCTGCACCAGAGAGGAGTTGATCAAGCGGCAAAAACATCAAATTATTGCCATTTTGAATATCGATCATGACCTTCGGCGTGCGGCTCATCACTGACTCAAGAGTGTCTAAATACAATCGTTCGCGGGTCACTTCCGGTGCGCGTTGGTACTCGGCCAACAGTTGATTGAAGCGACTGGTTTCACCCTCTGCAGACTTGGTTACCCGCGTTTTGTAAGCAGCGGCTTTTTCCAGCAATCCCTGGGCGTCACCTCGTGCCTGCGGTACCACGCCATTGCGATAGGCATTGGCTTCGTTGATGATGCGCTGTTCGTCTTCACGGGCCTTGATCGCGTCGTCGAATGCATCCTGCACTTCTTCCGGTGGCTGGGCTTCACCCATATTAACCGTAAGCACATTAAGACCGGTTTGATAGGAATCCAGGATTTGCTGCATAATATCCTTCGTCTGGCTACCGATAACCGCCCGGCCCTCGGTGAGGATTAAATCCATGTCGTTATTACCCACCACTTCTCTGATAGCAGTTTCCGCGATTTGTTGCAGGGTCAGATCCGGATCGCGGACCTCGAAGGCAAAGTCCTGAGCGTCCTTAACGTTGTATTGAACTTCCAGGCTCATGACGACGATATTTTCATCTCGCGTCAACATGATGGATTCTTTACGGGTGGTTCTATTCGCCGCGACATTAATCAGTTCTACATCTTCAATTGGCCAGGGTATATGCCAGTGGGGTCCCGACTGACTTACTATAGTCCTCGCACCGAAACGCGTTTCAACGCCGCGCCAGCCTTCGTCGACGATGTATATCCCGGTCAGAGACCAAACGATAAGCAACGCTATCAGCACAAATCCGACAATGCCTGAAATATTACCCGATCCGGTTGGCATCCCGGGTATTTTCCCATTGCCGCCACCGAACAGGCCGCCGAATTTGTCTTTCACATTTTTTAATAATTCGTCCAGATCCGGCGGGCCGTCATTATTTCTTTGCCCCCATGGATCCTTATCTTTACCCGGTTCATTCCAGGGCATAAATTCTCTCCAACAATAGTATAAGTTTGGCTGATCGTGCTGTTAAGATCGCGCTCTTTAAAGAGTGCGGATTGTATATCCTATTATGCGGCTCCTGCAAGCACATCGGTCTGAAACTGGACGCGCGTACTGGTTATTTTAAATTTGCGATATAACCGGTCTAATAGTGAGGCTGAAAGGATGAGATTCAAGCTAATATCGCCATTATTTTGAAATTCTTCTGCTTCGATGGCACCTTCCGAGTATAAAAATGCGCGGATCTGTCCTTCGTCCGCACGTAACTCAAGTCGATAGTGTGATTTTCGATCACTAAATCTTGCCTGCAGCACCTTTAGTAATCCCGTAAAACCAGCTTTACTCATTGCCGATAACCATACCCTAATGGGAACTCCAGGGTCATCATCATCGATACGTGGTTTGAAATCCAGTAGATCAATTTTGTTATAAATGATCAGTTGTGGTACATCTTTAGCGCCGATTTCTGCTAATACCTGGTTCACCGCCTGCATTTTTTCATGTTTGTTTTCATCGGCACAGTCGACAACATGCAGAATCAATTCTGCCTCTCGAGTTTCTAATAACGTGGCTCGAAACGCAGCGACCAGGTCATGGGGTAGATGGCGAATGAAGCCAACTGTATCCGCCAGGATAACGCTTAGCTCGTTATTGATCTCGAGTTTTCGCAACGTCGGGTCAAGCGTGGCAAACAGCTTATCAGCCGCATAGGCCGATGAATTAGTCAGGGCGTTGAACAATGTTGATTTACCGGCATTGGTATAGCCGACCAGAGATATTGTCGGAATTTCAGCTTTCTTGCGTGCCTGCCGACTTTGCTCGCGTTGACGTGAAACCTTTGCCAGGCGACTGTTGAGATATTTGATACGTTTTCCGAGAAGACGGCGATCCGTCTCTAATTGGGTTTCACCCGGTCCTCGTAGGCCGATACCACCTTTTTGTCTTTCCAGATGCGTCCAGCCTCGTACCAGCCGTGTGGATAAATGTTTGAGTTGCGCCAGTTCAACTTGTAACTTGCCTTCGAATGAATGGGCGCGTTGGGCGAATATGTCCAGAATCAGTCCGGTCCGGTCCAGTACGCGGCATTCTAAGAAAGTTTCCAGGTTACGTTCCTGAGAGGGGGAAAGCGTGTGGTTGAACAGCACCACATCGACTTCATGTTGCCTGGCCAGTCCGCCAATCTCCTCTAGTTTTCCCTTCCCAATAAAAGTTTTCGCAGACGGCTGTTGCCGACTGCCAAGGACTAATTCGGCTGCAATTACGTCAGCCGAACGAACCAGCTCTAAAAATTCGTCGAGATCATCCTGATCCGTGCGCAGCGGAAAATTAATGTGTACCAGAAGCGCTTTCTCACCACCGCGCGGTCGTTCAAACTCGAACAACAGTACCTCCTATAGACGTTTTACCTACAGGCTTTTTAGTGATTACCATCACCCTCATCGTCTAGAGGGTCGTCAATTTGGATATTTCTGGCCGGTACAATGGTAGAAATAGCATGTTTATAGACCATCTGGCTGACATTATTTTTCAGTAAAACGACGAACTGATCAAATGACTCAATTTGTCCCTGTAACTTGATACCATTCACCAAAAAAATCGAAACGGGTACATGTTCTCTTCTCAGAGCGTTTAAATAGGGTTCTTGTAACATTTGCCCTTTAGACATAAGGTAGTGCTCCTTTTTTAATTATTGTAGGAAGCCACAAACATTCATTTTTAGTTTTTGAACTCACAAAACCAATCAAAGCGACTTTACATTTATTTAAATTAAATCAATAACATACAGTGTATGTTATCGATCACGTTTTGTTGCCCTGCTTCCATTTAGCAGCAGAGCCTGGATCATATTACTGACTCGCATCGAGTGTATCAGAAAATAGCTGTTTTCCCATAGATACCTGAATCAATATTATATTTTTGCAAACACATCGTTCAGCAACTGAAATATAGCCTCGCGCCGAAAATTCAAGCAATCGAAGGCAAATTTTTGCGGTTGTTTACGTAACCAGGTCATTTGCCGTTTTGCCAGTTGGCGGGTAGCCACTACGGCTTTATAGATCATTTCATCCCTATTTAGGTTCCCCTCCAGGTATTGCCAAATCTGGCGGTAACCGACACAACGCATCGACGGCATTTCGAGACTGAGATCACCTCGCTTTATTAACTCTGCAACTTCGTCAATAAATCCCTTTTCAATCATCGCCTCAAATCGAAGCTCAATACGCCTGTGTAACAGGGCGCGATCGTCGGCATTGAGGATAATTCTGGTGATATCCATATCTGTCCCTGCGCAGGTTTTGTCGTGTAAATCGGACAAGGATTGGCCACTGATATTAAAAACCTCTAATGCGCGTTGAATACGCTGAGAATCGCTGACTTTGATGCGGCTTGCTGATAGCGGATCGATTGCAGCTAATTTTTCATGCATTGCCTTCCAGCCAATTTTGCCCGCCTCCTGATTGATATCTGCGCGGATAAAAGGGTCGGCCTGGGGAAGCTCGTTCAGTCCATTTTCGAGTACGTGAAAATACATCATAGTGCCGCCTACCAGCAGGGGAACATTACCTCTTTGGCTAATTTGTCGGATTAATTGGCTAGCGTCCTGGACAAAGTCCCAGGCCGAGTAATATTCCGCCGGATCGATAATGTCGATCAAAAAATGAGGCGCCTGTGCGAGTAACCCGGCATCGGGTTTTGCGGTACCAATATTCATATGCCGATAAATCAGGGCAGAATCGACGCTAATCAGTTCGACAGGAAAGCGCTTCGCTATCTCGACTGCAAGATCTGTTTTGCCGGTGGCTGTAGCCCCCATCAGGAAAATGACTGCTGGTGAGGGCATCTACTGACCGCGTTTGAAAAACTTGTCTAGTTGATCGAGGCTTAATTGCTTCCAGGTGGGCCTGCCGTGATTACACTGTCCGCTACGCTCGGTTTGTTCGATATCTCTCAGTAAGGCATTCATTTCATCGACAGACAATAATCGATTGGCTCGCACCGAAGCATGGCAGGCCATGGTTGATAACAACTTGTTTTCGTATTGCTGAACCCTTTCTGAGCGGCCGTACTCGACTAAATCTGCCAGCACATCACGAATTAATTGCCCGCTATCGGCGTTTTTCAACAGCGCCGGTATCGCCCTCACTCGAACCTGTTCAACGCCGAGTCGTTCGACGACGAAACCAAGATGCTCGAACAACGTCTCGTTTTCCTCGACCAGGTCAGCCTCTGCCTGACTCACACTTAACGAAAAAGGAACCAACAGTGGCTGTTTGATTACATCCTGCTCTGCCGCATTCTGTTTCATACGCTCGTAAACAATGCGCTCGTGCGCCGCGTGCATGTCGACGACAACCAGGCCTTCGCTGTTTTCGGCGAGAATGTAAATGCCCTTTAGCTGCGCGATGGCGTAACCGAGCGGCGGTATTTCCGGGTTATCCTCAAGCCCATCGGGAATTTTATCAGGCGGACTGAGCAATGAAGCGTAGGCCGCGGCATTCTCGGCTAAATGCGTCGGGCGGCTAAAGCTGCTGTAATGACCAAAGCCGAGACCCGATTGCTGCGAATACTGCGACATCGCCCCGGTATTCGCCTCACCGATGGCGAATGCCGGTGAATGTTGTTGCTCCTGAGGCTGTACCTGCGCTAATGCCTGGTGCAGTGAACGATACAGAAAATCGTGGATCTGGCGTGAATTTCGGAAGCGAATTTCGTGCTTTTGCGGATGCACATTGACGTCAATTTGGCGGGGATCGATTTCCAGTGATAATACAAACGCAGGGTGCCTGCCGTGAAACATCACATCCTGGTAAGCCTGACGCACTGCGTGACTTACCAGCTTGTCCTTTACTATTCTCCGATTGACGAAGAAATACTGCATATCGGCCTGACTTCGATTAAAGGTAGGTAACGCTACCCAACCGTATAATCTGTGTCCGTCAGTTTCGACCTTAATTTCGATCAGGCTATCGGCAAAAGCTTTGCCGCAAAGCGTGGAGAGTCGCTGCTGATTGGCCTGGGAGTCGAGTGCCGGGCGTAATTGATAGATCACCTTCTGGTTATGGATCAGCTTAAATCCGACCGCTGGATGGCTGATCGCCAGGGTTTTAAACAGGGATTCAATATGCTTGTATTCGGTTTGCTCCGTACGTAAAAACTTTTTACGTGCCGGCACATTATAAAATAGCTCACCTACTTCGACGCTGGTTCCCGGGGGCGAAGAATCGGGAACAGGTTTTGTATTGTCGCGCGCACCGATCATCCAGGCATATTCCGCATCGGCGGTACGAGAGCACAAAGTGAGCCGCGACACCGAGGCAATACTCGGCAATGCTTCGCCGCGAAAACCCAGTGAGGCAATTTTTTCCAGATCATCGAGATTACTGATTTTACTCGTGGCGTGTCGTGAAATCGCGGCAATCAATTCGTCGCGGTCAATGCCACAACCGTCATCGCTGACTCGAATCAGCCTGGTGCCCCCCGATTCAATCTCGACTACTATGGAACTTGCGGCCGAATCGAGGCTATTCTCGACTAACTCCTTGACCACTGAGGCAGGTCGCTCTACCACCTCGCCAGCGGCGATCTGGTTCACCAGGTGCGAGGATAAAGTCTGAATTCTGGGCACGAATTAATTCTTAGATGAAACAAGCGGGGACTATAGCGCCTAACGAAATGAAATTGTAGCGCTGTCGTTTATTATTGATACTAGTTGCTAAAAATACCTGGATGTACCAGATTCAATTTTGAAATTGTTATTGTTCCCGTTAAATGTTTACTCCAGGATTTCAACAATTTCACGGGTCGCCTGCACTAATCGCACTAGTTTACCTTCCAGGCGAATTGTTAACAGACCCTTTGAATCGAGCGGTACGACAATATCTCCCTGTTGAT
>CBDUSZ010000138.1:0-9073 GCA_965370015.1 uncultured bacterium
GCTTCATATTTCGAATCGAAATCACCGTGCAGAATTATCGCTTCTTGCACCGGCTTCCAGTTTAAACCGGTAGTAATCTTGCTCACCGCGATTTTTGTACCGGTACCGTCAAGACCGGCACGGATATAAAGAGCAAATGGCATTGCTTCGGTTTGTTCGAGGCAGGGATAATATATACGGTCGAAAAAATCCTTTAAAGCGCCGCTCATGTAACCGAAATTCTCTGTCGTACCGAGAATGATGGCATCCGCCCAAAGTACGTCATCGGCCGTCGCCTGCAACGGTGGTATATGCTTTACCTCAACATTGGTGATGTCCTCGTGGTTAGCCCCACGCAGAGTGGCATCTGCCAGTTTTTGCGTATTAGGTGATGGATTGTGGGCGACTATTAACAGGTGTTTTTTGTCAGGCATGGTAGCGATGATAATCGCACTGGTCTGCAATGGATAGTGTTGTTGTCATGCCCGGCTTCGATCCTGGCACTGTGCGGATTAGTCCTGCAACAAAGTGTATGATTGGTAAAATTGATCTGCCTCGAACAAAAGACAAATGACTGTATCATAGTGAAAATGTTGAATAACAGAGAGAAATAAGAATGGATAAAGAAAGATTCGAAACAGGCCTGGCACAACGCAAAGCAACCCTGGGCGCAGAATACGTCGAGAACAACCTGGCGTCAGCAGACGATTTCACGCGTCCGTTCCAGGAAATGATGACCGAATGGTGCTGGGGATTCGGCTGGGGCGACGATGCAATCGACGCGAAAACTCGCTCGATGATGAATCTGGCGATGATCGGAGCTCTGGGTAAAATGCACGAGTGGGAAATTCATTGCCGTGGTGCGATTACTAACGGTGTTAGCAAGGAGCAAATTCGTGCAATTTGCCACGTGGTTGGCATTTATTGTGGCGTGCCACAGTCGTTGGAGTGTTTTCGGGTTGCGCGCAAAGTGCTGGAAGAAGACGGCCAGTTATAACCATTATCTCCGATCTTGCATGGCTTTTTCCCTGGCAGATACGAATGCCTGTACAGAACGGGTGATATCGGCTTCGGTAGTCGCCCAGGAACAAACGCTAATCCTGATAACCAGCTTATCTTGCCATGTTGTACCGCCGACCCAGCATTCGCCCGATTCCTGAATATTTTGTATTGTCTGGGCGGTTGTTTCTTCGCTATCGCAGGCGACGAGTAGCTGGTTAAAAACCACATCGTTTAATATCAGGAAACCCTCAGCTTCTAGTTGCTTGCCCATTTGCACGGCTCTTTCGTGTAGAGTGAAAACAAGTTCGGCAACGCCGGCTCTGCCCAGGTATTTTAAAGTCGCCCAGAGTTCTACCACCCGTGCGCGTCGCGACATTTCTGGCGTGTACAACATGCCATCCCTATTTTCAGAGTAGGTAATATAAGAGCCGGAGGCCTGCAAAGCCTGCACCAGAGCATCTTTATCCTTGCACAGTAAAATTCCGTTATCGTAGGGGGTATTAAGCGTTTTGTGGCCATCCAGCGACCAGGAGTCGGCTTTTTCGATCCCCCTGGTGAGATGGCCAAGCTTTTTTGTTGCGGCGGCCCATAGTCCAAAGGCTCCGTCAATATGAACCCATGCATTTACCGCATTCGCCTTGTCACAAATTTCATCGATTGCATCGAATGAACCCGAATTGACGTTTCCCGCCTGGAGCAACAGTATCGTGCTGGCGTCCAGCTCGGGGATCGCCGAGGCATCGATTCTGCCCTGGTTATCGGCTTCCACCCATTCGATGTGATCGATTCCCAGGCCTAAAAGCGCGATGGCCTTAAGCACGGTACCATGCGCCTGTTTACCGACAACAATTCTGATATTCGGCGCACCGTTAAATCCTTTTTTATTGATATCCCATTTATTATTTCGAAATATTCGATATCGACCCGCGGCGAGGCCACAGAAAATTGCCATAGAAGATCCGCTGACAAATCTGGCAACCACCGAATCGGGCAAACCCAGTAATTGTCTCAACCATAACTCGGTAACTTCTTCGAGTTTTGACGCAATGGGTGAAGACAAATACAGGGGTGTATTTTGATCCCAGAAATCTGATAGCCAACGCGTGGCTAGCGCCACCGGCACAACGCCACCATTGACCAGGCCAAAATAACGCCCGCCTATCTGTGAAACAGACGCCGGTGAACCGTGCTGATGTAATTGCTGCAGGATATCTGCCGCGTCAGTGTTAACATCGGGCATATCCTCGATGAATTGATTCAAGTTACGGACCGCTTCGTTGCAGGGGAATACATTTCGTTGCAGTGCTTTGTCGGCATAGTCGAAAGCGTAGCCTTTTGCTTGCTCAAATATATCCTTCGCTGCCATTTCCTGGAACATCTTTTCCTGTAAGCTCTCAGTCATTATTATTTTGGCTCAACTTCTATCGGAATTCATCGCCAGCGCCAGCGCCTCAGAACCGCCGGCCTGCAGTTGCCTGATCACGGCTTCCTGATCTTGCCGTGCACGATTCTGGCTCAGTTTATACTTGCACTGTATCTCGCTAATCTCTATTTCGATACCGACGATACCACGCAGCATAGAGGCCTTGTAATCAGGTTGCCAGGGCTCGTCAAACGCCGACTCAAATTTTTCTGTTAGCCCGTCGACAAGCTGTTTAAGTTTTGTATCGTCTTCGAATACTCGGCAGCTGCCGTATATATGTACCGCCTGATAATTCCACGTTGGCACACCGGGCGAGCGATACCAGGCAGGGGAGATATAGTCGTGTGGCCCCTGCAGTGAAATCAGTACTTCCTGTCCTTCGATATCTTTCCATTGTGGATTTACCCTGGCCAGATGGCCTAGTAAGCGGTTGCTATCGGCATCCAGCAGGAAGGGTATGTGGGTAGAGAATAATCGTCCTTCAAGGGTTGAAATGAGCTGGCCAAAAGCGTTGGTTTCGATGAAGTTAAAAATCTCTGGTTTGTCGGTGACATTGAAATGATCAGGGATATACATGAAAGATACTTGTCCTCGGTGGGGTGTTGTACTGTAGCTATTTGTTACTGAATATTTTCGATGAAAACTCCAAGATCACTATAACCACGATATCGGTACTCGAATTCGAGGCCTAGTCGGGCTGAAATTTCCAACGCTTTGGTTTTCAGCTCGGCATTCTCAGTTTGTGCCAGGTATACCACCTTTTTGTAGTTCCGGGATACCAGCTCGGCCATGTTTTCCTCTCTATCAAGATCTAATTCCTGCCATATAAATTTTTCGAAGTGTTTGCACAGAAAGTCGGTGAGAAAAAATGATCGCATGTCATCTTCATTCTCAGTGAAGCTCTCGTCACTCCCAAAAAACGCGTAACAGTGCGCGCCGCTTATTCTTTCGACGTGATACTTCTGCAGAATTTTGTCAATGCCTCCAAAGGTTCCACAGTCACCGTAAACAACGTAAATATTTTTATAATGTGCGTGGTGTTTCTGCAGTAATGCTTCCAGTGCGGCTGGAATTAAGTGAGGGCGGTGGTGTAGTTTGGCGGGCAGACACTGGACATCGAGGTTTTGCAGTTTGTTTACTTCGATAATGTGCACGACTTCTTTAGCGAGTGCGCCGCAGGCAATGAGTAAAGTGCCACCTGAAACTCGTTTGAATTTGAATTTTCCGCTGGCAAATTTTTGAATGTTAGCAGGCATGAGGACATAGTAAATCAGCTGTTTGGGATTGTCCTGTATTAAAACAGTCTAACCGAGTCGCCATCTGACTGGTGCTTGATTAGCTAATTTGGTGAATTTAACCTGCCGGGGATAAGCCGGGAACAGGTTTTTGCCGCCTGCATCATAGTCATCCCTGGTTGGTACGGTATAGGCAGCTGCAGGTAGCTTGATTAGCATAACAACAAAACCCGGCCTGGAACGCTCATCAGGTATAAGCCCGTAAAAGATATTCAACCAGGGTTTGCGCCAGATGATTGCCTGGCTTTTCTGCACAGTACAACACAGTAGAAAACACTGGAAGCTCGGGTAATTGGCCGCCATGATCAATTGCTACTCGCCCCGAATGTTCCACGCATTCTAATTCGGCGCCAATGCAAAGGTCGGCAGAAGTCATCGCATCGCCGGCTATCACATCTTCGGAGGCGACGACATCTATCCAGTTGAGCTCTGCATCGTCCAGCGCCCTGATAACGCTGGAACGAAAAGCACAGTTTTTTGGAATCCCCAGGGGTAAAGGGCGTTTTTTCCAGGCATGTCCATCCTCTGCGCCAGTCCAGATTAATGGCTGGGCCTGGATTACTCGACCACCTGGACGAGGTGTTTTTTCTGTTGTTAGTACGACGTCCTGTAAACCCTGGTTAAATTGCTCGATCAGGGAAAACGTCCCTCCCGAAGAAAACTTGATCTGCACACGCGGATAGTCGCGGTTAAACTCTTTCAATATGCCTGGAATGTGGGGATAAATAACATCGCAAGGCGCGCCAAGCCTGATTTGACCTTCGTAGTCAGGTGAAGTCAAGCGCCCTATACCCTCATCATTTATTGCCAGCATTTGATGGGCGAAATGTAACAGTTGCTCTCCCTCGATTGTTGTCGTCATACCCTTGGCGGAGCGATCGAAAACGCTTAACCCCAGATTATTTTCCAGGCGTTTGATTTGCATGCTGATTGCCGATTGGGTCATAAACAGGCGGCTTGCGGCGCGAGTCATACTGCCAGATTCGACTATGGTGACAAAGCTGCGCAAGGTGCCCATATCGAAATTACGTAGGCGATTTTTAGACATCAATATTTGTGAAACCTTAGATCAATATTATTCGTTTTACTTATACTCTAGATATCACCTATAGTCAATACTCGTTAAGTAAATGCTTAAAATTTAACAAATATTGATAGGAGCTATTATGACTACTTTATCTAGAAATTACTCCCAGGGCATCGAAGGTAATATCAACAGTACCCAGGGCCGCCTATATTTACAGCTTCAATATTGGTTCAAAACACTCATGCTTAAGGAGGAAGTTAATCGGGAGCGTCAACAATTGCGGGAAATGTCTGACACAATGTTAAGTGACATTGGAATTACCCGGGCTCAGGCAAACGCGGAATCGCGGCGCATCGACCTGCCTGTAGCGAGATTAAATGCTTTGCAAAAAGGAACATGCTGAGCGGATCTGAACATCTCCGGTTGTGACGGAATCGGAGATGTTGAACCACTTAAATGATGAGCGACATCCCATTAAATTGTTAAGAGGTAAAGCGCATCAATAATAATTGAGGCAGGTTGTTCTGCCAGCACTGGCGGTTACGATGGGTTTACCGATGGCAAATTAATTGACTGAAGAGCCTTTGATCCGTACCACTCGATTCGAGATTGACTAGGGTTCAGGGACGTAGAGTATCAGTCCATCAAGTTCCGGCGATGCAACGATTTGACAGCTCAGGCGACTATTGTTGCGGCGTTCAACGTCGGTCATATCGAGCATGGTATCTTCGATGTCGTCGATTTCACCGGTTTTAGTGAACCAGTCTTCGTCTGCGAATACATGGCAGGTTGCACAGGACAGGCAGCCACCGCACTCGCCTTCGATATGGGGGACGTTATTGTCGTTTGCTGCTTCCATCAAATTCAGGCCATCTTCGACCTCAGCGCTAATTTCGCTACCGTCTTCCATTTTCCAGGTAATTTTTGCCATGGTTTTATATCGTGGTTCCAGAACTGGCGTAATGTATCGTTTTTTAATTGCGGTGTCTTTTTAAATTATGGATCTTCGGTAAATTATGTGGGTACTTATAACAACTTATTATTCTCGCAGAGGCGCAGAGCTCGCAAAGATTTATTAGGTGGTTTGATTTACCTGGTGATTGATGTTACTGACAGTACATACGATACAAATTCCAGTCTTATTTTTTATACTGATGTTTTTCCTTTGCGGGCTCCACGCCTCTGCGAGAGTATTTTATCTTTTGTTTAACTATGCCCACAAATTATCCTGACGAAGCACAGTTAGTGTTGTTTGCTCAGGATTAATTTTGATCGGCGTTACGTTGAATCAAATCCCAGAGTCTTTGCACATGCTCACGCGTGGTAGCCTCGACGCCAATGGATACCCGAACCATCCAGCGACCATCGAGTAGTGAGGGACTCATAAATGCTTCACCCGACTGATTAATCGCATTCACCCAGGCGAGTGTGTGGGCGTCAAGGTTCTCACCCTCAATCCCGGCAGGTTGATGACGGATGCAAACGGTTTGCAGATTTACCGGGGCGAGTACGCGCCACCCCGTTGCCTGCTTCACCTGTGCCGCAAACCACTGTGCATTGTCGAGGTCGCGGCGCAAGCGTTCGCGGATTGCGTCGATGCCATCGAGGCGTAGGTGAAACCAGAGCTTCAGTGCTCGAAAACGTCGACCCAGAGGGATGCCCCAGTCGCGGTACTGGGTTGCTTCGCCATCGACGCTGGAGCGTAGATAACTTGGGTTGGTTGACATCACGCGGATCAAATGTTCTGGGTCTTTGACGTAAAACAATGAGCAGTCAAGAATTGTGCCCATCCATTTATGTGGGTTCCAGGATATTGAATCGGCGTTTTCGACGCCCTCCCATAGGTGCCTGTACTCGGGCAGCAACATGGCACTACCAGCCATTGCTGCATCGACATGCAGCCAGATATTGTGGCGATTAGCGATTTGTGCAATTTCTGCAACCGGGTCAAAGGCGACCACCCCGGTTGACCCTGCCGAGACCACGATAACCGTCGGTACACAATCATTAGCAATATCCCGTTCGATGCAGACTGCGAGCGACTCGCTCGACATCGCACGAGTGCTTTTGTCGACTTCAATTTTGCGCAGGTTGGTTTTACCAAAACCGGCAAGCAAGGCTGCTTTGGTGACCGATGAATGCGCTTCATCGGTACTATAAACAATCAGTGGTTTTGATTCGGCCTGCAATCCACCGCGATTTTCCGAGTAGTCGCTGACTTTTTCCCGCGCAATCAGCAATGCAGTCAAACATGCGGTTGACGCGGTATCGTGAATCGTGCCCTCCCATTGCTCTGATAACCCGGTTAACTGGCGTAACCAGTCACAGACAACTTCCTCGACCTCGGTCAATGCCGGGCAGCTTTCCCAGGAAATACCGAGTGTTCCGAGTCCCGAACTGGTGATGTCGCCAAGCACCGAGGCAAGCGAGGCGTTGGAGGGAAACCAGCCGAAATGCATCGGATGCTGTACCTGTGTTATGCCCGGCACCACGATTTCCTCTAAGTCGGTTATTAGCTGATCAAGAGACTCTGGTTTTTGCGGCGGGCTTTCAGGCAGTCGACTCTTGATTTCACCGGGTTTAACCTGGGCACGTACCGGCATTGCATCGACCTGGGCACGGTAGTCGGCTATCCAGTCGATCAGGCGGTGTCCGGCGGCGCGAAATTGTTCGGGTGTCATCAAGTTATTCTCCACAGGATTAACAGACGGTAAATCTAATTATATCTTGAAAACAGTCATCGATAAGTAGTGAAAAATTTCGATTCGCTTTTTGCCCAGTTACAACTATAAGTAACGCATTCCGTTACAGGATTTCCCGGGTAAATAGCGATGTTTTGTGGAGATTTAATGGTGAATAATAAAGCAGTCAGGATCGCGGTGCTCGATTCGGTTCCCAGGTCGTATTGGGATGATGATCTGGGCATCACCGATGCACAAAAATTTGTCGATTTGTTATCGCCGGAAAATCCGCAGGCTATCCTCGATAGCTATTATGTCTCGGAATACGAGTTTCCAAACTCTCTGGATGATTATGACGCCTTCCTGATAACCGGCAGTCCGCTTAGTGTACATGACGATTACGACTGGATGAGCCAGCTATCACAATTGATACTGGACGCTAATGATTTAAACAAACGAATTGTTGCCTCCTGCTTTGGGCATCAACTGGTAGCGAAATTATTCGGAGGTGAAGTTGGTGAAAACGAAGACGGCTGGGCGATCGGTAATTATGCTCTGAATATTACCCGGCAGTATGACTGGATGCAGCCGTCTGCATCCAATACCGGGTTATACCATTTCAACAGAGAACGAGTGACAAAACTGCCTGAAAACGCACGTAGCTTCGCCAATACTGCTTGTTATCCTCATTATGCTTACACGCTGGGTAATAACATACTAAGTTTTCAAGGGCATCCAGAGCAACCCAGGCGCGCGATGAATAATTTTCTCGCGGCAACACTGGACAAGCTGTCTGAAGAAGAAGTGGTGAAAGCTTCAATCTTTATCGACAATGATAAAACCGATGCCCACATCTGGGCACAATGGATGATGCGGTTTATGGTTTCCTGAGATTGTATAGTTGGCCCATGGAATGGGCTGGTAAATGTTTGTCATAGGTTCACAAATTTAAAATTGAGATTTGGTTTTGCCTAGATCGATTTAGGTGAGGAGTGTTTTCGCACACAAACACTTCCACTACTTCGTAGTTACTATTGAGCAAGTGCGCGAGATACTTCTTTTTTTGCCAAAAAGAAGTATCCAAGAAAATGGCAGCCCGATTGTGTGGCCTTGCGGCTACCTGAAAATTAATCGATTTAGGCGGGCACGCTTCGACTCGCATCCTCGGCAATTGCTCCTGCATTGCTCTACTACCGTCCATCCATGGACATATGCTCGACGAAGCTCTACAGGCGTCCCTGCCTGTAGACCCACCGAAATCGATTAATTTCCAGCACACAAAGAGGGCGGTTTGAAACCCCTATCCTGGCAATACGGATTTTCTCTCTCCCCCCCCCCGTGCCGGGAGCGCGTGTGGGCCGACCCTGATATGGGCACTATTTTGACGATTAAAGGGCTTGTTTGGGGCGGCATTTCTTGGTGACTTCTTGTTGCTGTAGACAAGAAGTCACTCGCGCACTTACTCGTAAATTAACTACAAAGCGATGAAAGTATTAGTGTGCGAAAATTTGTCGAATAAAAAAAAGCGACTCGAGCACCTACTCAAAAATAACTACGAAGAATTAACAGTCGTGGTATACGAAAAAAATTTGGCTATTCCTTATACAACCGAGGATTAAACACGTCGCGCAAAAAGTCCCCCATCAAATTGATCGAGATGACGATC
>CBDUSZ010000139.1:0-9030 GCA_965370015.1 uncultured bacterium
GCAACGGTATTATAACTCCCGGAGTATTAATTGCTCTGTCCTCAGGTTCGTAACGAGCAAGTTAATACATTCATATGTTGCCGATACCTTTTATTTCCTGCTTGAAGCCTGGAATGAATAGGTCCCCAGAATACCGTGCCAGAATTTCCCTGTTCCCGCTTGTATCAATATGACCAATAGGGTTTTCTATCTTTTTTCTTGTGTTTTTTCCATTCTTTCTCATATTTTTTTTGTTTCTTTTGGTGCTGTTCATACAAATGTAAATTCTGCCGCTGTTCTTTCCTGTGTATTTGAGGATCGGCACGATAGTCGCGACGTGGTCGATACTTTTGTATATGTTGTTTATTTTTCAAGAAAGGCTTGTCACCCTCAACCTGGATAGTCACGCGCTCTCGCGAATCAAGCCGAAATTTAGGTGGTAAAACCCTTGAGCTTATCCAGCGTCTACCAGACGGATAATAGTAATGCCCTGTAGAAAAATTGAAGTAGACCCGAGCACTCGGGTAGAAATAATAATCATAATAAAACGGGTAATAATAAGGGTAGTATGCATGAGGCACTGGTGCAGAATAATGTGGATCGTAAATGCATCCCGTCAGACCAATAAAAAGCCCCAGGCTTAATACAAAGGGCTTAAGAGACCTCGATACATTCATAATCTGTTCCCCATAATTTTTAAGGGTTAATCTTATACCTGTTAAATATAGAAATCCCACCTCTTCAGTTGGGCGGTTAAAAAATTAGAATGTGGTACATGGAGTTTAACCCCCAGAATACCGAGGTAATAAAAATGCAATTTCTATATCCAATTACCCACTTTTAAGTTTAATCATGTCAGCTTTAAAGGCTCATTCACCACTTAAATCTTTATCAAATAGTTTTCACACCGCCTGGACCCTTAACAGACTCCCAATCCCTCCAAAGGTTTCATCGACTATTGATTAAGCCAGGTCCATATATTAGATCCAAATCCACGCTTGTCAAAATAGCAAAATCAATAATATTACCGTAGCGACAGCGGGAAAGGCGTGCGCAGGTCTTCTTGAAGATCTCAGAATCCTTCGTGCAATTGCTTTCAACTCAATGTTTTTCGCTATAAGCCCTTTAGATGAGTAGTGATGATAGTCGATGGATCCATCTTGTAACCGCTTTACATCGTCTGATAGATAACTATTCATTTTCATGTCCCCAGGTAAGTATCTGTTGGTAGGCGTATATTGCTTCTGGCGCGCCTTTGACACTTGAAGAAACTCTTGCGAAATCCTTGTCTTTTCATTACCGATCTGTTTTTCTTGTTTTAACTAATAGGCTGATCCTGAATAGATTGACTTCAAAACAAGCAATGAAGTATCACTTTAACGACTGTGAAATTGACATTACTACTCAAGAATTCAAGAAGAGTGGTAATCAAGTAAAAACTGAGCCTCAAGTCTTTGACTTATTACTTTATCTAGTTGAAAACAGAGGAAGATTAATTAGTCACGACGAACTTATTGCATCCATATGGAATGGGCGGGTTGTTTCCGATTCGGCAATAGCAGCAAGAATTAGTGCGGCGAGAAAAGCTGTAGGCGATAACGGTAAACAACAACTTGTTATTAAGACTGTCTCGCGAAAGGGATTCAAATTCTTACCAGTAGTCGAGAAACTCACCTCAAATGATGAGGGCGTCAATCCTGAAATCCAGGCTAGAGAATCAGCATCGGAACGCAATCCGATCGATCATCAAGAGATTCATTTCTGTAAGTCACCAAATGGGGCACGAATAGCCTTTGCAATTACGGGTGAGGGTACTCCTCTGATACGAACCGGGCATTGGCTTACGCATCTTGAGCATGATTGGCATAGCCCTATCTGGCGCCCTTTTCTTGATGAACTAGGTAAGCGGTTCGAGGTAGTCCGCTACGATCAAAGGGGCTGCGGTCTTACTGATTGGAAGATCGAGGACTTCTCCTTTGATCGATTTGAAGAGGATTTAGAAGCCGTCATCGATGCTGCAGGGCACGAACAATTCGTTTTGTATGCTACATCTCAAGGGGTGCCAATTGCGGCTAAATATGCTGCTCGCTATCCTGATCGTGTCAGTCACCTGATATTACATGGTGGGTACGCAAGAGGCAGATTGGTACGCGAGAGCGATGTGGAGATCGAGCAAGGTGAAGCCATACTGAAATTAATCGAGCATGGTTGGGGTGTGGTAGGCAGTCCATTTCTCAAATCTTTTACGACAATGTATATTCCAGACGCATCCAGAGAACAGATGGACTCACTCGTAGACTTGCAACGACTCACGACAAATACATTTAATGCGGTCTCCATACGGCGGGCCGTTGATTCCTTTGATGTTACTGAGCTGTTGCCAAAAATTGCTGTAAAAACGCTAGTTATTCACGCAGCCAATGATGGCGTGCATCCTATCGACCAGGGGCGAGAACTTGCTGCAAATATTCCCAATAGTGAATTCGTTTTATTGGAATCCTCAAATCATGCGATTCTCCCAGAGGAGCCAGCATGGGATCGATTCTTCTGGGAACTGGATCGGTTTGTCCGGACTTGAAAACAGGATAGGGTAAGGTCTAGTCTTTAGACTGCGGCCTGACGAATGTGAGGCTAAAAGCTAGGCCTGACCCCGTTTCACTGTGGGGTGATTTATGGCCGATTCATATTAATTGGTATACTGGCCCCAGAATACCTGGCTTTTCTTTGCGTGCTCAGCGCCTCTGCGAGAGCGTCAATCGTCGGCGAACTCGTGACAGCTATGCTCAATTGCGTGCGCAAACGACCGTGCCAGGCTACGCGCGACGAATAGATCGTAGCTCGGGGTATCGTCTACCTGGATTACCAGTGCCGACATGTGCGCGACCGTGGTAAGTGCACATTGTCCGGGAGCGAATGCTATCGGATGTAAATCGATCGAAGTATTTTTTGCCATTACCTGACGCGCGTGTAGGCCGCTTAAGCGTAAAGCGCAGCGGCCATGGCTCTGGTCTACCACGGCACCGAGATCTCCGACTGCTTTTTGCAGCGATTTCAACAATTCTCCGGGTTTGCGTTTAGCCTCTTCGTCGCTGGCGATGATGATCCAGCTATTGGGCCCATTCCAGGCTACTTGCGTATGTTGGTTAGCATTACATACGCCGGGCGTGACCGGGCATTCGATATCGAGTGCTTTGCTGATCGCAGCTGCGGCAGCCCGGTGTTGACTGGTATAGGCGAGCACCTGGATCGCGGTCAAACACTTACGCTGCTGCAGTCGCAGGTTTTTATAATCAATCATGGCGTCAATATCAATCGCTAACAACGGCGAGACGCGTGGTGGCAATGTGTTGGCTTGAGTCTTAGGCACGGACCAGTTCCCCCTTTGGATCGATAAATATTGGATGACAAATTTCGACTCGAATCTTTTCGTCGTGTAACGGCGATACCGCGTCGAGCTGTTGCCCATGCCGTGATGCGCCGTCCTGCAATAGGCCCAGCGCGATACCGCAATCCAGCGATGGGCTATAGGTCGTCGCGGTTACATGCCCCTGCGACTGATTCACGCTGTCAAGTTGGATCTTGTCATCGACCAGGTGAGCACCGATACGCAGGTTTTTGCCCGCCTCCACCGATTTCATCCCGACCACCTGTAAACGACCATCGTCGAGCAGGGCGGGGCGCTGTGAATTGTGCTTACCGATAAAATGCTTGCTGCGATTGGCCATGCCCTCAAGCCCAAGATCTTGTGCCGTGGTGCGACCATCTAGTTCGGAGCCGGCAACATGGCCCTTTTCGATGCGCAGGGTGCCGAGGGACTCGGTGCCGTAGGGAATCACGCCCAATTCCTTGCCGGCTTCAAGTAATTCGATCCAGGCCTGCTCGCCAAAGTCGGCTGGCACATTCACTTCATAGGCAAGTTCACCCGAAAAACTGATGCGGAACAGGCGTGCCGGGATATTGTTCATATTGCATTCGCTGGCTTCCATAAACGGAAACGCGGCGTTACTGATATCGATATCGATCACCTTTTCCAATAGCTTACGACTATTCGGTCCCGCCACCGCGATACCGGTCCATTGCTCGGTGACCGAGCAGAACACGACGTCGAGTTCTGGCCATACGGTCTGATGGTAGTACTCCATATGTGCCAGTACCGGCGCGGCATTAGCGGTAGTGGTGGTCATCAAATAATGGTTTTCGCCGAGGCGGGTGGTGGTGCCATCGTCGAATACCATGCCGTCTTCACGCAGCATGATGCCGTAACGTACGCGGCCAATGGGTAGTTTGAGCCAGTTGTTTATATACAGGCGATTCAGAAACTCGGCCGTATCCGGGCCCTGAAGATCTATCTTGCCCAGCGTGGATACATCCACCATCGCAACATTATTGCGCGTGGCATTGGTTTCGCGTACATAACAGTCGTACTGCGTGTCGCCAGGTGATTGCGGGTAATAGCGGGCGCGCAACCACAGCCCGGCTTCGACAAATACCGCGCCCTGTTTCTCGTTCCATTGGTGAATTGCAGTGCGCCTTACCGGCATAAAATCGTAGCCGACAGTATGTCCGGCGAAGTTGCCCATCGCCACCGGTACGTAAGGTGGCCTGAACGTGGTGGTGCCGACTTCGGCAATCGGGTCGCCACGCTGAGCGGCAAGTATCGCGAGTGTGTTGACATTGCTGGTTTTGCCCTGGTCGGTTGCCATGCCCTGCGTGGTGTAGCGTTTCAATAATTCAATCGAATCGTAACCCTCCTGTGCCGCGAGATTGATATCGCTGGCCTTGGTGTCGTGTTGCTGGTCAATAAATTGTTTATAAGGCCTGTTATAAGGTGTCGGTGCTATCCACAGTGCTTCGATACTGTAGCGATCGTCATCACTGACCTGCGCAGCTTTTATCAGCCGGCCCTTGAACCCCGACTGCTTTGCCGCTTTGGCACCAGCCGCGCGACCCTGGTCGAGACAGTCCTGTAATCCAAAACTGCCATTCGCGGCACCGACCGAAACTTCGGCCTGGCGCGATTGCCCCGGCACAAACGAGGCAATGGTTTCGTTGTAAACCGGCTTTGCCCCCGATTGACTGTGGAGGTGCACGTTCGGGTTCCAGCCACCGGAGGAGGCGATCAGGTCGCAATCGATACGTCGTGGATCTTCGGTCAGGCCCTGGGTTGAAACCAGCTGAGCGTATCTCAGGTGCCGATCGCCCTCGGCGGCGCCGACAGTTTTACCAGTGATCAGTTCTATCGATAAGGCATCAAGTTCCGCGGCCAGTGGCGCATCCGGCTGTATACGCGAATCAACCACGGCAGCTACCTGGACGCCAGCCTTGTGTAAGTCGATAGCGCTTCGATAAGCATCGTTATTATTGGTGACAATAATGGCGCGGTTGCCGGGTTTGACGCCGTAACGATTGAGGTAGGTGCGCACTGCAGACGCGAGCATCACGCCGGGCTTGTCGTTATTGCCAAATATCAATGGCCTTTCGGTTGCGCCCGCGGCGATCACTACCTGTTTGGGGTAAAGCGTCCACATGCGCTGACGTGGTTTGCCGGCAGCGGGTTGTGCAACATGGTCGCTGACTTTTTCGATGGCGCCAAGCGTGTTGTGATCGTAGTAGCCAAAAATTGTGGTGCGCGTGAGAATATGAACATTCTCCATTTCGGCGAGTTTTTGCGCCTGTAGATCTGCCCAATCGCTGCCGCGTTTTCCGTCAACAGTAAGATTTTCGCTGTTCAGTGAGCCACCGAGATGCGTGTGCTCATCGGCGATAATTACCCGTGCGCCGATTTTCGCTGCCGCCATCGCGGCCATCAGCCCGGCGGGTCCGGCACCCACCACCAGTACATCGCAGTGCTCGTGGCATTGTTCGTAAAAATCCGGATCGGCTTCGGTCGCGGCAGTACCCAGACCGGCGGCGCGGCGGATCACATGTTCATAGACATTGGTCCAGAACGAAACCGGCCACATGAAGGTTTTATAATAAAAACCCGCGGATAGTAACGGCGAGAACAAATTATTGATCGACAGGATATCGAAGGCCAGTGAAGGCCAGCGGTTCTGGCTGTTGGCTACCAGTCCGTCAAATAGCTCGATCGTGGTCGCGCGCGTATTGGGTTCCTTGCGCGCACCGGTACGCAATTCGACCAACGCGTTGGGTTCTTCTGAACCGGCTGTCAAAACACCACGCGGTCGATGATATTTAAAACTACGGCCCAGCAGACTCACGCCATTGGCGAGCAATGCCGAGGCTAATGTATCTCCTGCATAGCCCTGATAGGTCTTGCCATCAAAGGTGAATGAGAGGGGTTTGCTGCGATCAATGCGACCGCCCTCGGCGCGGCGATATTGCTGGCTCATGATTTAGCCCTCCGGGATTTTTTGACTGGCGCGGAGGCAGTCGGCAAGTTGGCCGAGGCAGGCGCAGTACTATGGATTTCGTGCGTCATGGTATCGCGAACCACGGTAATCCAGGCACGACAGCCATTCACGTGCTGCCAGTGCTCGGTATGTTTGCCAGCGAGATTGTCGCGCGTATACACATAGTCGTACCACGCGTCCAGCGCGTCAACGTCTGTGGGGCGCTGCACGCTGGCGTCGCCACCGTAGGAGAATTCATCTTCGTTGCGGGTCCCGCACCAGGGGCATTCGATTCTTAACATGTGTATTTCCTAGTGTGCTAATGTGCTTTCGGTGAGGCGCCGGCGCCTTTTTCATCGATCAACCTGCCTTCACGGAAACGTTCCAGGGTGAAGTCTTTATTCAGCTCGTGGGCCTTATCATGCGCGATAGTATGCGCGAATACCCAGCCGGAGCCTGGTGTCGCCTTGAAGCCGCCGTAGCACCAACCACCGTTCATATACAGATTATGGATCGGGGTTTTACTGATGATCGGTGTGCCATCCATCGACATATCCACCACGCCACCCCATTGCCGCAGTACCCGCAGGCGTGCGAGGCAGGGCATCATGGTTACCCCGCCGGCGACCACATGATTGAAGGTTGGCAGGTTGCCACCTTGCGCGTAGGTGTTGTAGCCGTCGAGATCACCACCGAATACGAGGCCGCCCTTATCCGACTGACTGATATAGAAATGCCCCATGCCGAAGGTGCAAACCGTGTCCACAAGAGGTTTGATAGCCTCGGTGACAAAGGCCTGCAAGACATGGCTCTCGATAGGCAATTTCATTCCGACCATCGCAAATACGCGGCTCGAGTTACCGGCGACTGCGACACCCACCTGACCCGCGCCGATGAATCCGCGTGAGGTTTCGACACCGAGTACCCTGTCACCGTCACGCTTAATACCAGTCACTTCGCATTTCTGGATAATGTCGACGCCGAGCTGGTCGGCGGCGCGCGCGTAACCCCAGGCCACCGCATCGTGCCTGGCGGTGCCACCCCGCGGCTGCGAGAGGCCGCCCAGGACGGGATAACGGGTATTTTTGGAAAAATCCAGATGCGGCATTAATTTCTTCACCCCATCGAGGTCGTGCAATTCGGCGTCAACGCCGTTGAGGCGCATGGCATTGCCACGACGCACAAAAGCATCGCGCTGGGCATCGGTATGGAACAGGTTTAACACCCCGCGCTGGCTGAACATGATGTTGTAGTTTAGCTCCTGGCTTAGACCTTCCCACAGTTTCATCGATTTTTCGTAGAACTGTGAGTTCGCATTAAGCATGTAGTTGGAGCGCACAATGGTAGTATTGCGACCGGTATTGCCGCCACCGATGTAACCCTTTTCGAGCACTGCAACATTGCTAATGCCATGTAATTTTGCGAGATAATAAGCAGTTGCCAGGCCGTGTCCACCGCCGCCGATAATAATCACATCGTAGTGTTTCTTCGGCTCTGGATTTCGCCAGGCACGGGTCCAGCCGCGATTACCGGTAAGTGCCTGCTTGACCAGGCTGAGAGCAGAATAATGCATAAGCGTCGGTTCGGTTTGGGTAAAATAAATTCCTGAATGGAATCGCCACAACAGGGCGCGAGCTATTGAAATCAACTGGCAAGCTCATTCTATTCGTTAACCCCAATTTTAAACAGAATGTGAACCCAAGTGTTAATTAATAATCGACTTTGCAGCGCAATTAAACGACATTGGCGCGGGAACTGAATTGCTCTAATTTTGATTTAGTACGACATTATGGGAAGATTCGTCGTATCACCTTATTCCGCTGTATCGATGGCAGCGCATTATTGATATATCACGATTTGAGGGAGTATCGGCCATGCCAAAAATTTTATTGCTCGCAATATCACTGATGACCCGCATTCCAATGCCTGAACAGGAGGATATACAGGCTGCAGATTTTGCGCGCGCCTCGCTTTTTTTTCCTTTGGCGGGTTTATTGATTGGCATCTTTCTGGTGCTGCCAACGCTGGTTTTAACGGCTACTTCGTCGTTACTACTGGCAGCAATACTTACCGCTCTGTGGGCAGTGATAACCGGGGGGCTGCACCTAAAAGGTGTCGGCAGTAGTTCCGATGCATGGATCGGCGGCATCGGCGATGAAGAAAAAACCCAGCGTATTCTGAATGATGCGATAACCGGAGATGCAGGCACCACGGCCATAGTAGCGGTGCTGATTCTCAAGTTTGCGGCGCTTAGCGTGTTACTGGAACAGGGTTATCTCTGGTCAATATTACTCGCACCGGTATTTGGACGCGCTTTGATTTTGTTGTTATTCATCACCACGCCCTGTATTCGCGCAGACGGTCTGGCGAGCGCGGTATCGACTTACCTGTCGCGCGACCTGGTTCGCCTGATACTGGCCGTGTGTTTATTACTCGCGGTGGTTGTTTCCCTGAACGGCTTGTTGCTGATGCTGGCAGGTTTCTGGTTGCTGAGACGTATGGCCTTGCAAAGACTCCAGGGTTGCACCATCGATACTGCCGGGGCCAGTGTTGAGTTTGGCGAAATGTTCTGGCTGGTGGGTGTGGCGATATTGGTTTAGCGCCCCTGATTGTAAGGGTGGACTATCCTCCCGGGGCCGAATTTATGCGGTCATTCCTACGGTACGGTCCCAATCCATGCGGCCGAATAAATTCGGCC
>CBDUSZ010000140.1:0-8935 GCA_965370015.1 uncultured bacterium
GCGTAGCTCAGTTGGTTAGAGCACCACCTTGACATGGTGGGGGTCGGTGGTTCGACAAATTCGTCAGGAACGAATTTGAACGTCCGTAGGACGGCCCCGTAGGGGCGAGGGCAGGAAAGCCCGAGTAATCCACTCGCGCGTAAAGTCGAGATGTCAGAGTTATAGTCGCGTAGCTCAGTTGGTTAGAGCACCACCTTGACATGGTGGGGGTCGGTGGTTCGAATCCACTCGCGACTACCAGTCATGGTAGGCGTGGGGGTATATGAGAACCACTGGTTCGACAAATTCGCCTGGAGCGAATTTGAACGTCCGATAGGACGGCCCGCAGGGTGTAGGGCAGGATGCCCGGAATAATCCACTCGCGACTACCAGCATTGAATTTTTTAGCACTACTTTAATGAAACATGTGGCCTTTGGTATGGGTCACCACTGAACAGGAATCATTATGCCGCAAGTCACGTTACCCGACGGTAGCCACCGCCAGTTCGATCATCCCGTTTCCGTTTTCGATGTCGCTAATGATATCGGCCCGGGCCTGGCAAAAGCCGCCATTGCCGGTAAGGTGAACGGCCAAATGGTCGATGCTTCGTATCAAATCGACGAGGATGTTGAATTAAGCATTATCACCTCGACATCCGAGGAAGGGCTGGAGGTAATCCGGCACTCTACCGCTCACCTGTTAGCACAGGCAGTTAAGCAGCTATTTCCGACTGCCCAGGTCACTATTGGGCCGGTGATAGAGGACGGTTTTTTCTACGACTTTGCCTACCAGCGGGCATTTACCCCGGAAGATATTGAAGCGATTGAAAAGCGCATGAACGAATTGGTGCAGCAGAATATTCCGATAGTCAGAAGCGAAAAATCTCGCGATGAGGCGATTGCATTTTTTAAGCAGATGGGTGAAGACTACAAGGCTGAAATCGTTAGTGGCATTCCTGCAAATGAAATACTGTCACTTTATCAACAGGGTGATTTTATTGATCTTTGCCGGGGGCCTCATGTGCCAGCTACTGGACACCTGAAGGCATTCAAGCTGATTAAACTGGCCGGTGCTTATTGGCGTGGTGATTCCAATAATGAAATGTTACAACGCATATATGGAACCTCGTGGGCAAATAAAAAAGAACTCAAGCAGTACCTGCATCGAATTGAAGAAGCTGAAAAGCGCGACCATCGTAAGCTGGGCAAAGCGCTGGATTTATTCCATACCCAGGAAGAAGCGCCGGGAATGATATTCTGGCATGACCGTGGCTGGCAGCTTAATCTGAAGATTCAGGATTATATGCGCGGGCAGTTGAGAGAACATGATTATCGTGAAATTAACACACCGCAAATAGTCGACCGCAGCCTCTGGGAAAAATCTGGCCATTGGGATAAATATAAGGATATGATGTTTACCACCGGTTCGGAAAATCGGGAATATGCGGTAAAACCGATGAATTGTCCCTGCCATGTGCTGGTTTACAACCAGGGTTTAAAAAGCTATCGGGATTTGCCACTGCGACTGGCAGAATTTGGTTCCTGCCACCGCAATGAGCCATCGGGTACCTTACATGGATTGATGCGAGTACGAAATTTTGTGCAGGATGACGCGCATATTTTCTGTACTGAGGGCCAGATTCAAGCCGAGGTTTCTTCATTTATCGACCTTGTATTTAAAGTTTATAAAGATTTTGGTTTCGAACAAGTGATTGTCGCGCTCTCCACTCGCCCCGAGCAACGTGTCGGTGAAGATGCGCTGTGGGACAAGGCGGAGGACGCTCTCAGACAATCGCTGGATAGCAAACAACTCGACTGGGTTTTACAGCCCGGCGACGGTGCGTTTTATGGGCCGAAGATAGATTTCTCGCTGAAAGATTGTCTGGGTCGAGTCTGGCAGTGCGGCACCATGCAGGTCGATTTTTCGATGCCGGGTCGTCTCGGTGCGCAGTACATAGCGGAAGATGGCAGCAAGCAGGTTCCGGTCATGCTACACCGCGCCATTTTAGGTTCAATCGAGCGTTTTATCGGAATTTTAATCGAACATTATGAAGGCAAGTTTCCGGTCTGGTTAGCCCCAGTTCAGGCGGTAATTTTAAATATTACTGACAAACAGGCCAACTATGTCGCAAATATTGAAAAAATGCTTAAAAATCAGCAAATCAGAGTGATTTCTGACTTGAGAAACGAAAAGATCGGCTATAAAATTCGCGAGCACACATTAAAGCGTATTCCTTACATGATCGTGGTTGGTGATCGCGAAGTGGAAGAGACTACAATCGCTGTGCGTAGCCTGGGTGGTGATGACCTGGGTGTCATGCAGATCGATGATTTTATCAATCTTGTAAATGAACCATCCGGTTAATAAATCGGATAAATTTTGCTTTACGGTAATCGGGAGACTATCCAATCGCAGACAACAGACAGAGCCGGCTAAATGACGATATTACAGCACCTGAGGTCAGGCTTATCGCCGAAGATGGTGAACAGAAAGGCATCTTGTCTTTAGAGGAAGCAAAGAAATTTGCTGAAGAAGCCAAGTTAGATCTTGTTGAATTAGTACCCGATGCAGAACCTCCCGTATGTCGTTTGATGGATTACGGAAAATTCCGTTTTCAGCAAAAGAAAAAATTGCACGATCAGCGCAAAAAACAACGCCAGGTACATATTAAGGAAATCAAGTACAGGCCGGGAACGGAAGAAGGTGATTATCAGGTCAAACTGAAGAAACTGATTCAGTTTATCGAAATCGGTGACCGCTGTAAGGTTACCGTGCGTTTCAGAGGGCGGGAAATGGCCCATATGGAATTAGGTACGATTTTGCTCCAACGAGTAGAAGAAGATATGAAGGAAATCGCGAATGTGGATCAGTATCCGCAGGCCGAGGGGCGTCAGATGACGATGTTACTGGTGCCCAAAAAACGCTAGAGCGATCTAGCTACGAACCCTGAGGCGCGTCTCCGGCGTCCAGGGTCCTTGAAATTTAATTTAAAACTGGAGTTTTACAATGCCAAAAATGAAGAGTAATAGTGGCGCTGCCAAACGTTTCAAACGAAACGCGGCGGGTGACTACAAACGGGCGCAATCTCACTTGCGCCACATCCTTACCAAAAAAAGCAGCAAGCGTAAGCGCCAACTTGGTGAAATACTTGAAATTCATCCAAACGATGTCCGTATGGTGCGTCGTATGTTGCCGTATTCGTAGGGAGTAGAGTCATGCCAAGAGTAAAAAGGGGCGTTGTCGCCCACGCACGTCATAAAAAAATTCTGGACAAAGCCAAAGGTTATCGTGGTGCCCGTAGCAAGGTATTACGCGTGGCTAAACAGGCGGTTACCAAAGCAGGCCAATACGCTTATCGCGATCGTCGCCAGCGCAAGCGCCAATTTCGCGCCTTATGGATTGCACGCATCAATGCAGGTGCTCGCGAAAATGGAATGTCCTATAGCGTGTTTATGAATGGATTGAATAAAGCCGCAATTGAAATCGACCGCAAGGTTTTATCGGATATCGCAATATTCGACAAGCCTGCATTTACTGCGTTAGTCGAAAAGGCTAAAGCAGGGCTAGAAATTACATCCTGATAGTAACACTCGATGTCTCGACAAGGATGCCGGTCATCCTTGTCGGTAATCTTAAGAAGAAAAAGTGTCGCAAGAACTAGATAATCTGCTCGAGAATGCATCAAAGGCGATCAGCCAATCCGTGGATTTGGCCTCGCTCGATTCGGTTCGCGTGGCATATCTTGGCAAGAAGGGCGAGATTACAGCCAGGCTGAAAAATCTCGGCCAAATCTCTGCAGAATTGAGGCCAGCCGCTGGTCAGTCGATTAATCAAATCAAGCTCAAAATCCAGGGTCTGCTGGAAGCGCGAAAATCGTTCATTAATGACCAACTCATTACCGACAAGCTTTCCTCCGAAACTGTGGATATTACCCTGCCGGGTCGAGGGTTAAAATCAGGTGCTTTTCATCCGGTAACTCTGACCATGAACCGGATCCAGAAAATGTTTGCCAAGCTTGGTTTCGACACGGCTGAAGGGCCCGAGGTCGAAGATGATTTTCATAACTTCGAGGCACTCAATATCCCTGCACATCATCCAGCGAGGGCAATGCACGATACCTTTTACTTTGGCGATGGTCGGCTGTTGCGGACGCATACCTCGCCAGTACAGATCCGCGTACTGGAGCATCAGGCTCCACCCGTGCGAATTATCGCTCCCGGTAAAGTCTTTCGTTGCGACTCCGATATCACCCATACCCCGATGTTCCATCAGGTAGAAGGATTGCTGATCGATGTGAATGTCTCCTTTGCGGATTTAAAAGGCACGCTAGAAGAATTCCTGAAACTATTTTTCGAACAGGATGACCTGAAAACACGTTTCAGGCCATCATATTTTCCCTTCACCGAGCCTTCAATGGAAGCCGATATCGGTTGCGTGATGTGCGCTGGTAGTGGCTGTCGAGTATGCGGCCAAAGCGGCTGGATTGAGGTCCTGGGCTGTGGCATGGTACACCCGGAGGTTTTCAGGCATACCGGCATTGATAACGATAAGTTCACCGGTTACGCCTTTGGCCTGGGGATAGAACGGCTTGCAATGATGCGCTATGGGGTAAACGACCTGCGCCTGTTTTTTGAAAATGATTTGCGCTTTTTGCAGCAATTTTCGTAACGGGATAGCGAAATGAAAATCAGCGAAAACTGGCTGCGCGAATGGGTAGACCCGCCAATCGATTCTAAATCACTGGTTGAGCAGCTTACTATGGCAGGTCTGGAAGTAGAGACTGTTGAACCGGCGAGCAGCAAACTGGAAAAAGTAATTGTCGGTGAAGTGCTAGCAGTTGAGCCTCATCCTGACGCCGATAAACTGAGTTTGTGTCAGGTCAGTGATGGTGCTATCACGCTTCAGGTGATTTGTGGTGCAGGCAATGTCAGGCAAGGCTTGAAAGTGGTATTTGCACAGGTTGGCGCCACGCTGCCCGGACTTAAAATCAAAAAAGCAAAAATTCGGGGTGTCGAATCGCATGGAATGTTGTGTTCAGCTTCTGAGCTAGAAATAGCGGAGACCTCTAATGGCATCTTCGAATTACCAGCAGACGCACCCACTGGTACCTGTATTTACGATTATTTGGCTCTGAATGATAATCTTATCGAAATAGATTTAACCCCCAACCGGGGCGATTGTTTAAGCGTCGCCGGGATTGCGCGCGAAGTGTCGGCAATCAATAGTGTAGAACTGAATCAGATACCCTGTAAAACTATTAAAGAAACCATTAAGGATGATTTCGCAGTCGACTTGCTCGCAACCGAAGCCTGCCCACACTATGTCGGTCGTATTATTAAAAACATCGATGCGACTGCCCAGACACCTCTGTGGATCCAGGAAAAGTTACGCAGGAGCGGATTGCGCCCGATAAGCCCAGTGGTAGACGTTACTAATTTTGTAATGATGGAGTTGGGTCAGCCGATGCACGGTTTCGACTTCGATAAGCTAGAGGGTGGTATTCGGGTACGTTGGGCCAGGGCTGGAGAAAAATTAACCCTGCTGGATCAAACCGATTTCGTATGCCGAAGTGACTCACTGGTTATTGCCGATCATCGAAAAGCTGTTGCCTTGGCAGGAATCATGGGAGGGCTAGATTCCTCGGTTCAGGCTGAAACCAGAAACGTTTTCCTCGAGGCCGCTTTTTTTGCACCTCTGGAAATGGCGGGTAAAGCCAGAAGTTATGGCATGCACACCGATTCCTCACATCGATTTGAACGTGGCGTTGATCCTGACTTACAAGTTAAGGCGATGCATCGGGCAACAGAATTATTGCTTGATATCGTGGGGGGCGAAGCTGGTCCCCTGACGGATGCAGTATTTCCCGGATCTATGCCTGCCCGGCCGTCGGTCAATTTGCGCTATGCGCGAATTAAACGCTTGCTTGGGATTGAGATATCTAAGGGAGAAGTGGAGAAGATACTGGAAAGTCTGAATATGCTGTTGGAAGAACAGGAACAAGGCTGGATAGTTGTTCCACCCAGTTATCGTTTCGATATAAATATTGAAGCCGACCTGATCGAGGAGGTTGGTCGATTGGTTGGGTATAACAATATTCCCGGCAGCAAGGAAGCGGCGCATGCAAGCATGGAGAGTTTTTCAGAAACCCGGCTCGAAGTAAATGAAATAAGAGCCGTCCTCGTCACGCAGGGGTATTATGAAGCAGTCACCTATTCATTCGTCTCACCAGAAATACAGGCAATTCTAGATCCGCAGCAAAAGGTACTTGCGTTATCGAATCCAATTTCTGCTGATATGTCTGTCATGCGTAGCCGTTTATTACCGGGACTGGTGCAGGCCTTACAACACAATATTAATCGTCAGCAGCAACGGGTTCGGCTATTTGAAACGGGCCTTTGCTTTATACCTAAATCAGGTGGACTGTTGCAAACCAGGCATATTGCCGCGCTTATTTCTGGTAGCCGGGAAAATGAAGGATGGCATTCCAGATCTGAAGCGGTCGATTTTTATGATATAAAAGGTAGCCTGGAATCTATATTAAAATTGTCCGATCGGCAAAACTATGATTTTGTTCCAACCACAAATCCGGTATTACATCCGGGGCAGGGTGCCGATGTTATTTATAAAAATGAAAAGATTGGCTTCATAGGTGCATTGCACCCAACGATAGTGCCAAAACTGGATTTGACGCAGCCAGTGTTTGTGTTTGAGTTAGAACTTGCGCCGATATTGGAGTCAAAGTTACCGAAATTTGTCGAAATGTCTAAATTTCCGTCGATTAGACGCGATATTGCATTAACGGTAGACGCCGATGTCAATGTTCAATTGTTGATAAATTGTATTTATTCAATAAAAAATGAGATATTAAAGGAAGTATTTGTATTTGACGTCTATACTGGTAAGGAGTTGAGAAATAATCGAAAAAGCGTCGCTTTGGGCTTGATTTTACAGGACTTTTCCCGCACTCTAGTCGATGAGGATGTAGATAAACTAGTTAGCAAGATCCTCAAACAACTCAAAAAACAGTATAACGCTATCTTGAGGGAAAACTAATGTCCTTGACCAAGGCTGACATGGCCGTAATGCTATTTGATGAACTTGGTCTCAACAAGAGAGAGGCAAAGGAAATTGTCGAACAGTTTTTTGAAGAAGTTAAAGTAGCGCTGGAATCAGGCCAACAGGTGAAATTATCAGGTTTTGGAAATTTTATTACCAGGTCAAAAGCGGAAAGGCCGGGTCGTAACCCAAAAACTGGAGAAGAAATACCGATATCTGCACGAAAAGTAGTGACTTTTCGTCCAGGACAAAAATTAAAAATTAGAGTAGAGGCATATGCTGGAAGCGAGCAATAATAACGAATTGCCAGTAATACCGGGTAAGCGTTACTTCACCATCGGTGAAGTTGCCGAACTTTGTGACGTTAAACCCCATGTCCTGCGTTATTGGGAGCAGGAATTTCCTCAATTAAAACCTGTCAAGCGGCGTGGGAACAGGCGCTACTATCAACGCCACGATGTTTTACTCCTCCGTCAAATTCGAGGCCTGCTGTATGATGAAGGTTTTACAATCGGTGGCGCCCGCCAACGACTGGAAGGCGAAGGAGCAAGAAGTGATGTTAGCCAGAGCCAACAGATCATTCGACAAACGCTGATGGAACTGGAAGAATTACTAACCCTGCTTAAACGCTAGATTTATACTCATCACTAACACAATCGGGGCGTAGCGCAGCCTGGTAGCGTACCTGCCTGGGGGGCAGGTGGTCGTGAGTTCGAATCTCGCCGCCCCGACCAATTTAATATAATCTCAATAGTTTTCAGCTTAACAGTCTTCGATCAAGAGTTCCCAGGCGAGAGGGTATTGGGCATTGAAAGGATGGCTCGCTCAGCTATACGTCGGCTATAAAGCCTGAGGGTGAATGAGCTAATCGTTCGTTCTAACCATTCGTTCTAACCATACAACACGATTCCCAACGCCACAGAAGCAGCGATTCCAAGGGCAATAATTATCCAGTCTGCGGAAGAATAAGTTTTTTCAGTTCTTGGCTTGTTGGCGCCACCCTGCGCAAGCCTGATGAAGTTTTGCAAATCATCATCTCTGATAAAGTTCTTCGATTGCAGTTTTTTTAATAATTGCCCTCTGATTAAAACGTAATGCTCACGGCTGATTAAATCATTGGCATAGGTTTTGGCTAGATATCGAAATGGAGACACTGGGCTATCCATTAATTTGTCGACTGGGCGTTAATTTGCTTGCTCAGACTAAGCAGGCGCGAATCTTTCGGGAATAGTTTTAACCCAGTCAGGATGTGAGTCGAAGCTTCCTTGTAATTTCGTTTTGATATTAACTTTTCAGCTTCAGACAGATATAAATTAGACAGATTTTTATCTTTTAATAAATAATGCTTGGGATCGACTCGCTGGATCAATGGAATAATAGTCGTCAGGTCTTCCCCGTTTGCTGTTTTAACTAGTTTCTTATTTTTTAAATAGCGATTGAAAAGTGAAACCAAACTACTCATGAGGCGATCCTTTTGCTCCTGGATTTGATCTTTGATCGTCGACAACGCGACCGAGTCAGGGTAGAGATTTACAGCCTGCGCCAGCAAATTTATCGCTTGCGGATAATCGTAAAGTCCCTCTTTTGGTCGAAATACAGAACGAATTCTGTCGCGGTAAAATGTAATAATTTCGCGACGCAGGCCTACTGATAATATTTTCTGATGCTCTGGACTCACTTGTTCCAGCGACCAGATTGTTTCAATCATCAGTGCTTTATCGCCTAGCTTAATGGTTTGTATCTTGTCATATAATTGCTGCTCTGATCGAAATGCCAGATACGGCTTGTATCCTATCCCTGCTCCAATTATGGCCAAAAAAAGTGCTGCAAGAATGATGCTTTTGGCATTGTTCTTTTTTGATCGCATACCCTCGGCAAATTTTTCAACTGTCGATATAC
>CBDUSZ010000141.1:0-8902 GCA_965370015.1 uncultured bacterium
GGGATCCGACAATAATAAGCTACAACGGAAAAAGGCGCATAACGAGTATGCGCCTTTAATATTTTCCTTAATCGTCAAAAAAAGACTGTATTAAATGGCGTTAGTGCTACCCCCTGTACGCACCAACTCTGGCTCAACTACGGGCATTGACGGCACCGGTGGTTCAGCCGACGCGCTAACGCCTTCAAGCCGTTCCTGGACAGCCGAGATTTCGGAACGAACAAACTCAGCGGTGACCTGGGCAACATCCCGATAGAACGACAGTTCGCCAGTTTCTACCACCTGGGTACAGAACTTATCTACCCATAGCCCTAGATGCTCGTCGAGAAAATCCCGTTGATATGCCAAACAATTGTCCGCAGCAGCCGTATCCTCCCGCTCCCAGGCGAGGCCTTCGCGTCGGGCAAGCTCTCCCAGAAACTCCAGCTCCACACTGATATGATCTGGAATGCCGTTGTAGTCCGAGTCGTACTCGATACCGGTCTCGGTGATAAAACGGCGCACTGCAATCGTTGCATCCCCCCAGTAGCCGCCATGCTCCTCGATCTGGACCGACTCGTGGGGCGATATATGCCCGCCGGGGCCGAGGAAAAGTGCTGCATACTCTACGGACAGCTCATCTAAAAGCTGCGCATCTGGCTGAGTCCAAAACGCCCCCTGCAAATCTACCCCAGCGGCTGTCAACATTGCCGCCATTTCAGGCTGACGGAATGCATGCAACTGCTGCTGGGTTAGCTCGGCTCGGTAGAGGCTGGCCAGAAACCCATAGAGATGACCAACCTGCTGCGCTGTACCTGCCAGCGCAGCCTGGTCACTACTGGGAACTTCACGGGTCGTTTCAATCATCGGTTACACCCTTTTTTAGCCATGTTTCTAAACCCGTGTCACCTTGACGACAGTGTCCATCCAGCGCTGTTGCCCATTGATCGGATCCGCTGAGTTAGCGATCGCCCAGTTGGGGTGCACGCCATTATCGGTCCACCACTTGAGCTTGTAATCGCGATCGCCACGGTTATCGCTTCCCTCGTTAGGTGCACGTTTATCCGAGGCGTAACGCCCATAAGCCCAGTGACCACAGTGATGTGAAACCGCAATGACGCCCGGCATGATCGACTCAGTCAATTGCGCCTTGGTGACAAACTCACCTGTAGGCGACTTGACCTTAATGCGATCCCCATCATAGATACCCCGCTTCTTTGCCGTAAGCGGATTGATCCAGGCGGGATTGCTGTGATAAACCTCAGCCAGGTATTTGCAGTTCATGGTGCGCGAATGTGAGTGAGTGGCGACCTTATAGGTGGTCATGTACAGATCATCGTTACCCATCTTCTGATGCTCTGGAACCGCCATCCAGGTCGGCATTGGGGGAAACCCCTTCATCTTGAGCAGAGGTGACCAAAGCTCCAGAAAACCAGACTTGTTAACCGCATCCGGGGCAAAACCTGAATAGACACCGTGGGCCATCTTTTGTGCCACGTATTGCTTAAAGGCTTTTTTAGTGCCTATATAGCCCTTCTTGGCATCGGCTTTACTTTTCGGCTTCCAATAGACACCCGAGACCTTATCCAGCACCACACCTTTGGCCGTATAAACCGATTTGTCAACCGGCTTGTTGTAGACCTGTTGCTGTGGCGTGGCATTTTTATCATGCCAGACACCAACCTTCTTCATGTACTCAAAGCCACCGGCTTCCTTAACGCCCGGGGTGTTATCACAGGTCATACGCACATATTCTTCATGTGATGTTGCCTCACCCATATCGATGCCCAATCGTTTGCCCAGATCAAACACAACATCGGAGAAGTCACGCGCCTCACCCATCGGTTTGGTGAAGGGTTGACGGATATAGAACTCCGCCACTTGCGAGGGTGACACCATATCTTCGGCCGTCCAGCGCTCGGTGAAGGGCGTATCGGGCAGGATGAGATCAGCATACATGGTGGAGTCACCATAGAAGGGGTCCACCGAAACATAGAATGGAATCAGTTTTTCATCCTTCAGGATATCGATGTTCTCCTGCACATCACCATTGGCGTAGGCCGGGGTATAACAGTAGGTGATATACATATCGGGTCGACCATTGCTTCCATCCTTGATCATCTTCAACACCTGGTGGCTGACATGATGGGTTGGATAGGCAGCCTGTCCCGGGAATCCATCGAAGATATCCAGCTTAGGTGTTTTCTTCGCGGCCTTGATCTTGGGGAAATTCCAGCCGGCACCGACGGCCTTCATACGAGTACCTGGTTTGTCCATCTGTCCGGTAACAGCACACAGCAGTTGGCATGCCCGCTCGCCTTCATTGCCGTTATAGTGCGCCACCAGACCGCGATAGCTGACCAGCACTGCCGGCTTTTTGGTGGCGAATTCACGTGCCAGTGAGGCGATCTGCTTAGCCGGAACACCACTGATCTTCTCTGCCCAGGCCGGGGTATAGCTCTTGATGTGCGCCTTTATTGCCTTGATCTTCTGTGGCACGCTGGCATTAACATCCTCGGTCACACGGGTGTATTTGAGGAACTCTTCGCCATCGCCCTTGTACAGCCCTTCTTTCATGACGACATTAATCATGGCCAAGATACACGCCAGGTCAGTACCGGGTTTAACCGGCACCCAATCACGCGATTTAGCCGCCGTATTGGAGTTACGCACGTCGAAGGTGACCATCTCCACACCGCGCTCCGCCATCGCCCATAACATACGATGGGCGACCGGGATATGGTTGGTATGGGTCTCGAGGAAGTTGCTGCCAAAGTTCAGTACGAACTTGGTATTGTCAAAATCCCAGTTATCGAAGTGTCCACCCCAGGTCAACTCTTGAGCGGACCACTTGCCACCCTCACAGATACTGGTGTGATTACCAATACTACCGGTGCCATAGGCCTTGAAGAATCCACCTACCGTCTTGGAGTGACTGGCCTTAGCCCTGCCATAGTGGTAGACCACTTTTTCTGGTGTACCGGCATCCTTGTTTTTCTTCATGCGCGCGGCGATCTCACTCAGCGCCTCATCCCAGCTGATACGCTTCCATTTACCTTCACCGCGCTTTCCAACCCGGCGCATAGGGTGCAGGATACGATCTGGATCGTAGGTGTGGTTAATGGCAGCCTGCCCCTTGGCACAGAGTGTGCCTTCAGTACGGATCGAGTTAATGTTGGGCTCGATCTTGACCAGCCGACCGTCCTCTACGTAGCCCACGTTGGCGCAGCGTGTTACACACTGCCAACAGGCACTGGGGATCATCTTCCGCTCCTTACCGGTGGTCGGTGAAAAGTCGCGATTACCGCGAATAGGCAAATCCTTCGCCGCCTTAGCATTGAGCGACAGACCTGCGACACCCACCGTTGTGGCCGATGCTGCACCGAACTTCAGAAAATTTCGTCGATTAAACATATTCTTTCTCCTCCTCTATTATGCGAAGCGATTGGTTGAACGCTCATTACGATGCGTATCAACTCGGCTAAACTGTTTTGCCTTCTTATCGTTTTTCGACTCGATCCAGTCGGCACCAATATAAAAGACGCTCGGCTTGGTCTTCTTGTCACGCAGTAACACCGTGGTATCGATCTCGGCAACCAGCTTGGCCACTTCGCTGCTTGGATCATTCAGATCCCCAAAGATACGCGCCCTGCCTGGACAGGTATTGACACACGAAGGGGCGACCCCCTGAGAGATGCGATGCAGACAGAAATCGCACTTGTCGGCCGCACCATTACCCTTGGTCTTTATAGGATCACCTTTGAACGGATTCATGAAGCGTGCGTCGTAAGGACAAGCCTCGACACACTTGGCGCAACCGATACACTTGGTTTCATCGATCATCACAATGCCATCGTCGCGCTTATAGGTTGCCCCCTTGGCTTTGTGATCGCTGCCGTTTTCCGGGCAGGCTTCGACACAGGGAGGCTCGGAGCAATGGTTGCACAAACGCGGCAACATGCGTTTTTCCGTTTTGGGATAGACACCGGCTTCGTGGAGCTCAACCCAGGAGCGCACACCACCGATAGGCACATCGAACTCGGCCTTGCAGGCGATACTGCAAGCCTGACACCCGGAGCACCGCCGCACATCGATCACCATCCCGTAGCGAACTTTCTTTTCTGTCGCCGCCTGGGCAACACTGGGTGCCGCCGCGACGATGGTCACCAATGCAGATCCCTTCCCTATGCCTTTAAGCAAATCTCTGCGGTTAATTTTCGGACCTGAATTGCTGTTCATTCTCTCTCCCCTTTGTCGATTATTGTCTGTTAAGTACTTAAACGGATCCACAACGGGATCCACAACGCCAGTTGATACAGTTGATAGGTAGAAAGAACTGCAATAGTCAATCCAACTTTACTTTTATCATTTATTACAACTACTTATAAAAACAATCGCGAAGAGCCTGTTTTCCAGGGTTACCCGCTGGTAACACCATATACGGAGCAAAATGGTGCTGAGTTACCAATTAGTAACCATGGTCTGAGGCGGGAAGGGGAAGAGGCACTCGCACTTGAGTTAAGAATAGAAGCCCGCATCACGAGGAGTTGGAGCACAATGAATCTAGGGCGTCAGGCTCAACACCAGGTTGGGGATAATCGCGTGGGATGCCTGCTAGGGCGACAACACAGCCAGGCCTTCGAGTGCAGGCCTGTCATTGATTTTGACCGCCAGATCGATCTTGCGCACCGGATGCTGTTGGGCATGGAACCGTTCGATCAGAGCGAGGTAGTTGCGGTAAGACTGAGAAACCCGACTAATCTGATCCAGCGCCGTTCGCTGGGCACTGTCCAGGCGCGTGTTACTGTATTGATTAACGAGCAATGATTCTACCGCGAGAAAATTTTCCAGAGCCAGGGTGTGATAGCGTTCGTCTTGCCGCAGCAAATAATTTTTAAAATTATGTATCCCCATGCCGTAGCCCAGCTGGTACTCGATCTGTTCCAGATCACTCCACTCCCATTTTTCACGCAGTTGCGCCAGTGCAGCAATTGACTCGGTATCATCTACGGCGACGGAACGATCCACGTCACCTAGTCGCCAACCTTTGCCGCGCAGACTTATCACCCGATCCAAACCACTGTCGTATTCGTCGATCATGGCCTTGATGACCGCGACTGCAGCTCTATCCGCAAGCGTTAGTTCCGGACTGTTTTCAAGCTGTTCGAGACTACCCAGGGCGATGTCGAAGGCCTTTTTAGCAGCGTCATAATCGTCATCCCGGCCTCGCAATACAAAGTTCTTAAAATTATGGATGCCTGCCCCGTAGCCGAGCGAACGTACCAGGGTGGCGACATTCTCACGGGCGGCGCTGGCGGCGGCCTGCACGGTACCCAATGCGGTTAGCCACAACAGCAGTGTGAGCAAGCACAGTGCCCATCGGCTAGTCTCGTATCTCATTTTGTCACTCCTCATTTTCTCACTCTGCGGCTTATACCCTGGTTACCCGCACCAGCGTATCCATCCAGCGTTGTTGGCCATTGATTGGATCAGGCGAATTGGGAATAAGCCAGTTGGGGTGTACCCCATTGCTATCCCACCAACGCCGATCCCGATCGGGAATCGATTCAACTCCATTTGGTGATCGCTTACCAGAGGCAAAGCGGCCGTACTCCCAATGCCCACAGTGATGTGAGATGGCGATGACACCAGGCACCACAGCGGGCGTAACCTTGGCGTGAGTTTCGATTTCACCCACTGCAGATTTCACCTTGATTTTATCTCCATCCGCAACACCACGCTGCTGCGCTGTCAGAGGATTTATCCAGGCTGGATTATCATGATAGATTTCACTCAACCAGCGACAGTTCATGGTCCGTGAATGGGTTTGCACATTGACTTTATAAGTGGTCAAAATAAGCTCATCATCCTGCCTGGTTGTATGCTCTGGAATAGCCATAAATTCAGGCATAGGGGACAACCCCTTATCGCGCATCAGTCCCGAATAAATTTCAAACATTCCAGACTTATTTACCTTATCCGGGGGGAAACCCACATACACCTGATCACCCAACTGTTGTCCCACATACCCCTTGTAGGATTTACGGGTACCGGTATACCCGCTAGCAACCGCCTCCGCCTCAGATGCCACGCCTACTTTTTTCCAGTTCCAGTAAACCCCGGTATCCACATCAAAAATCACCCCGGCTTTTTTCAGCGCTTTTGCCCGTACGGGTTGACGATAAGAGTAGTAACGTGGCCTTTCTTTTTTGTCATGAAAAACGCCGCGTTTTTGCATACCGCGCAATCCCTTGGCCTTTTTCTTAATTATTTTCGTTGATTTGCAGGTCTTTCCAACAAAGTCCTTCATCGACTTGATGCGCTTTTTACCCAGTTTAATTTTTAAACGCTTTGCCAGATCAATACAGACATCTGGAAAATTACGTGACTCACCCATCGGATCAACTAATGGCTGTCGGATATAGTATTCCGCGATTTGGTTGGGTGACACCATATCTTCACAATCCCAGCGTTCCAGATAGGTAGTATCCGGTAAGATCAGATCGGCCAGTGCCGCCGACTCATCATAGAATGGATTGACTGAAACGGTAAATGGCAACAAGCTCTCATCCTTAAGCACCTCGGTGTTGAAAGCACAATCGCCATTCGCATAAACCGGTGCATAGCAATACCAGAGGTAGATTTCAGGTCGTCCTGCATTGCCATCCTTTATACGCTTAAACACTTGATTACTGACATGATGTGTCGGAAAAGCCACCTGCCCGGCGAAGCCATCCATAAGATCGAGTTTGCGTGACTTGGGCGGGGTCTTCATCTTTGGATACACCCAATTCGCCCCAACGGCTTTACAACGTCCGCCCGGGTTATCAATATTGCCGGTAATCGCCGCCAACATCTGAATGGCACGTTCGGTCTCATTACCATTGTAATGCGCCACGGCACCGCGATAACTGATGACGCAAGCCGGACCCTTGATGGCAAACTCGCGTGCAATCTTTGTAATTGTATCCGCCGGCACCCCACTAATCCCTTCTGCCCAGGCTGGGGTATAAGTTTTGACAAATTGCTGCAGCGCTTCGATTTTTTCATCAATCGAAGCGGCATAGTTATCGGTAGCCTTACAGAACTCAAGAAAAGGCAAGCCCGTTTCATACAAGCCCTCTGTCATAATCACATTGCACATGGCAAGAACGACGGCCTGATCAGTCCCCGGTCGAACCGGCACCCATTCGGTTGACTTGGCCGCGGTATTGGAAAGCCTGACATCAAAGGTCACCAGGCGTACCCCACGATCAACCATCGCACGAATCAGCCGTTGGGCCGTTGAGATGTGGTTGGTATGGGACTCAAACACATTACTACCAAAATTCAGTACATATTGGGTATTATCAAAATCCCAATTATCATAATGACCACCCCAGGTCAGCTCTTGCGCTGTCCATTTGCCACCCTCACAGAGGCTGGTGTGATTGCCAATGGTGCCGGTACCATAGGCGGCCAGAAAATCACTCACCAGCTTACTGGTGGCTCCCTTCATGCGTCCATAGTGGAACATGAACTTTTCTGGCTCTCCGGCATCCTGTAGATTTTTCATCCTTCCAGCCAGCTCACTGAGTGCCTCATCCCAACTGACCCGCTTCCATTTACCCTCACCCCGTTTACCGACACGACGCATGGGATAAAGGATGCGGTCTGGATCATACAGCTGATTAATGCCCGCCTGCGCTTTGGCACAAACCTTACCCAGCGAGCGGATAGAGTTTGGCTGCCCTTCAATCTTGGTCAGTCGACCCCCTTCGGTGTAACCGATAATCGGACAGCGTGATACACACTGCCAGCAGGCACTCGGGATCGCCTTTTTTTCTTTGCCGCGCAGATAGGAATAATCCTTGCCCCCCTGCAAAAAGTTTTTTGGCGCCTTGAACGCGAATTCATCGACTGCCTTCTTATCGGTAGCAGCCAATCCCGCTCCAGAAGTAAAGAGTGTGCCGGATAATCCCAGACCAGAGCCCAGTTTTAGAAAATTCCTACGACTAACCATAACGACTCCTCAAAGACCGATCGGGCCGGTAAGCTGACCACCGATAACAATGACATAGCGCAACATAAAACCACCCAGTATCACCGCCAGTGGCATAGCAATTTCAAATAAATAAGGCACTCGAAAATGCCCCCCGCTGTACTGAGAACGGATGACAAAAAACGATTCCAGAATTAACGGAGCAAGCAGACCGATAAATATGACGTAGGTCCAGAACAACGGGCCCAATTCACCCCCGGGCAGCAATATTTTGATCGCATGACTAGCATCCTGAACGGTCACATAGGCAAACATAAAGAACAGGGCAATCACCACTAGCTCAATGGAGATCAAAATGATATCCGACAGGGTCAGCCAATAACCGCTGTTGTGAAACAGTCCATCTTGCTTCGGATCAACCGCTGATCGATGAAAAATCCGGTTGGCCAACATGATCGAGGCAATACCCGTAGACAGGGCTGAGACGGTAAAGAGCGACCAGAGCACCGGTGTATTCCACAGCGGGCGTGCAGGCATGGCGCCCAGCAGCATGGCAGTATAGACAGCCGTTGCAATAGCAAGTGGAATAGAGACACTCGCCAGTGGTTTGCGCAGCCGATCGGACCAACGCACCAACGTATCAGCAAAACCACCTGCCAGGTATCTCTTCCAATCCAAAAAGGTCATTGCATACACTACAGAAATCGCTCCGACCAGCAGCAACAGCCAGCCACCATAATTCATCGGTGATGGATTAAATGCCGCATACCAAAAGTTACTTGTCATGATATTAAACGCACGGAAGGGCCTGCCCAGCTCAAATATAAGAAAAGTCGTACCTATGATTACTGGCAGTGGGCCAATCAGCGCACCATATTTCGCCAATGCAAAATAGCGCTCGCCAAAGTTACCTCCAGGTCCGCGCAGATAGATAAACGCACT
>CBDUSZ010000142.1:0-8882 GCA_965370015.1 uncultured bacterium
CAACTAAAAAATCTAATCAAAAAAAAGCACGGCGCAAAGGCCGTGCTTTTTTATTGCCGATAATAGAACCGGATCAAATCCAGTAAACAAATATAAACAGACCCAACCAGACCACGTCTACAAAGTGCCAGTACCAGGCCACCGCTTCAAAGGCGAAATGATTCTCGGGGCTGAAATGACCCTTCATTGCACGAATCGTAATCACCAGCAACATGATGGCGCCCATCGTTACGTGAAAACCATGGAAACCGGTTAACATAAAAAAGGTGCTACCGTAAATTCCCGAATCGAGGCGCAGATTTAGCTCTCCATAGGCATGCACATATTCCCACGCTTGCAATCCAACGAACAAAAACCCCAATGCTACCGTGGCAAACAGCCAGTATACGAGCCATGTGCTATCCCGACGCTTAAGCGCGTGATGCGCTAGCGTCACCGTGAGTCCAGAAGTCAAAAGTATTGCAGTATTGATTGCCGGTAAACCCCAGGCACCCATGGCCTGCTTCGCAACCTCAAATTTTTCAGCCGCTGGTACGGCCAGCAACGGCCATACAGATTCAAAATCGGGCCATAATAGCCAGGCCGTTGCATCGTTATTAGACGCACCACCCAGCCAGGGGATCGAATAGGCTCTGGCGTAAAACAATGCACCGAAGAATGCACCGAAGAACATCACCTCAGAGAAAATAAACCAGCCCATTCCCCATCGGAATGACATATCCACTTGTTTGTTATAAAGACCGGCGAGGCTCTCATTGATCACCTGACCAAACCAGCCATACATCATAAAAATGACGATCGCGATTCCGAGGAACATCATTGTCATTTCAGAACCGTGCAGGAAGCGGGCAAATCCGACGAAAGTTACGGTCAGACCTATCGACCCGATAATAGGCCAATGGGTGCCATGCGGTACGTAATAATCACTTGGGGATGCTGTGCTCATGAATAGTCCTCTCTTTATTCTATTTTCTATAGCCGCTAAATCGTCAAATTCGCCTTAGCCCTTATCGACACTAAAAAAGGTGTAGGATAAGGTAATTTGTTCAATATTTTCAGAGATCGCGTTATCAATAATAAATCGTAACGGCATCTCGCGTTTTTCAAATGCAGCCAGTTCCTGCTGCGTAAAACAAAAGCACTCGGTCTTGTTAAAGTGCTGTGCTGCCAGTCCCGGTGACACGCTGGGCACCGCCTGTCCAATGCTAGGCCTGTCAGATGTACTTCGCACCTGATATTTGGCTTCGTACACCTGACCGGGATGTACTTTCATCATTTTCACCAGTGGCTCAAAACTCCAGGGCAACCCTGGACTGGTGTTCGCCAGGAAGCGTACCTCTATCGATCTCGAGGTGTCGACCGCATTGACATCAATAGTCGAAGCTTCGACACGGCCAGTCTTACCGTTGATGCCGGTGATCTCACAAAACACATCGTATAACGGCACCAACGCGAACCCAAACCCGAACATCAATACTGGTATCAAACTTAACTTGAGTGCTGTAGATCTCACACAAAGTTACCCCATAAAAATGATGCCGCAAAAAACGAACCTACGATAACAAAATGCGCGATCACTATTCGCTTCAGCCGTCGCCTTCGGTGTTGTGGCGACAATGCCCCTTTCGGTTCTTCCTGCATCTATAGCCTCCCCCGGTTTTTATCCGCAGGTTATACCTCATATTTGTCAATTACTTAATTTCTGGCGCTACCGTAAAACTATGATATGGCGGCGGTGATGGCAACTGTTCAAACTCTAGACCTGTCGCACCTTCCCAGACTTTATCGCTGGCTTTTTCGCCACCCTTGATCGTTTTGATGACGATATAAAGGAAATATACCTGTGCCAGTCCAAATGCAAACCCGCCGATACTGGATATCATATTGAATTCTGCAAATTGCAACGAATAATCGGGGATACGTCGTGGCATACCTGCGAGACCAAGAAAATGCTGCGGAAAGAACAATACGTTCACTGCTATGGTCGACCACCAGAAGTGGATCTTGCCGTGCATTTCGTTGTACATATGACCGGTCCATTTCGGCACCCAGTAATAAAAAGCGGCAATAATCGAGTATAGCGCTCCTGTCACCAGCACATAATGGAAGTGCGCGACCACGAAGTAGGTATCGTGGTACTGGGTATCAACCGGAGCGACACCGAGCATCAGGCCGGAAAAGCCGCCGATGGTGAACATGACGATGAATCCCAGGGCCCACAACATCGGTGTTTCAAATGTCATCGAGCTTCTCCACATCGTGGTTACCCAGTTAAACACCTTCACCCCGGTCGGTATCGATATCAGGATCGTCGCGTACATGAAGTACAACTCACCAGCCACCGGCATACCCGTCGTAAACATATGATGCGCCCATACCATGAAGGACAATATTGCAATCGAAGCCGTGGCATAAACCATCGAGCTGTAGCCAAACAAACTTTTGCGCGCAAAAGTAGGAATGATGGCAGAAATAATACCAAACGCCGGCAGGATCATAATATAGACTTCCGGATGGCCGAAGAACCAGAATATATGCTGGAACATGACGGGATCTCCGCCCCCGGCCGCATCAAAAAACGAGGTACCGAAATGACGATCGGTCAACATCATCGTGACCGCACCAGCAAGCACCGGCATTACCGCAATTAGCAGGTACGCAGTGATCAACCATGTCCAGACGAATAACGGCATTTTCATCAGGGTCATGCCAGGCGCACGCATATTCAATATAGTTGCAATCACGTTGATCGCGCCCATCACCGAGGATATTCCCAGCAAATGTACCGCGAAGATAAAGAAATCGGTGCTGTCCGGCGCAAAAGTGGTCGATAACGGGGCGTAAAAAGTCCATCCGAATGCGGGTGCACCACCTTCCATCAGCAGCGTACTGGCGAGCATGGTGAATGCGAAAGGCAATATCCAGAAACTCCAGTTGTTCATTCTCGGCAGGGCCATATCGGGTGCGCCAATCATCATTGGGATCAACCAGTTAGCAAGGCCCACGAAGGCCGGCATGATCGCACCGAATACCATGATGAGACCATGCATCGTCGTCATCTGGTTAAAAAACTCGGGCTGCACAAATTGCAGGCCAGGTTGAAACAGTTCGAGTCGAATTACCATTGCCATGGAGCCGCCGGTGAGCAGCATGATAAATGACAGCCAGAGATATAATGTACCTATATCTTTATGATTTGTAGTCGTAATCCAGCGCGTTAGGCCCTTTGCCGGGCTATGCTCATCGTGCGCGTCATGTTCATCGTGAGTTGTTACAATAGTCATTTATTTCACCTTATCTCGCATTCTTGATAGCTAATGGCTGAACCATGTCGCCCGCGCTATTACCAAAACTGTTTCTTTCGAAAGTAATGACGGCCGCCAGATCAACATCGCTGAGCTGGGTCTTATAGGCTGCCATTGCAGTGCCAGATTTTCCGTTCATGACTAGATTCACGTGTTCAGCAATATCTCCGGTAGCAATCGGGCTATTGGCTATTGGGGGAAACACGCCAGGAATGCCAGCGCCGGTTGGACCATGGCAGGCAGCACAGTTCCCGGCATACACCGACTCGCCTTTGGTGAGCAGATCCTGTATCGACCATTCCTGTTCTGCTGATGCTGCAACCGCTGCGGCTTCTGCTTTCTTTTCAGCGATCCACTGCTCGTATTCGGACTGGGTCACCGCTTCTACAACTATCGGCATAAAACCGTGATCTTTGCCACATAATTCGGCACATTGACCACGATAGGTACCCGGCTTTTCGATAAGAGCCCATGAGTCGTTGATGAAACCAGGAATGACATCCTGTTTTACCGCAAATTCAGGAACCCACCAGGCGTGAATAACGTCATCGGAATGGAACAGGAAACGTATTTTTTTGTTAATTGGCAGCACGATCGGCTGATCCACCTCAAGCAGGTAGTTTTCATTACCTGTCGGATCCCTAACCACGTCGCGGCTGCTTTGTGCCAGGGAACTTATTATTTCGACGCCTTCGTCAATATAATTATATTTCCATTTCCATTGGATACCGGTGACCTGAAGATTGATATCAGCGTTTGTCTTGGCATCTTCGAGATCAAGCAATGTACCTGTAGCTGGAATTGCAATTCCGATCAGGATGGCCAGAGGAGCAACGGTCCAGATAATTTCGACCATTGTACTTTCGTGAAAATGCGCCGCGACGGCACCGCGCGACTTACGATGGAACAGAATAGACCAGGCCATTACAGCAAAGACCAGCACGCCAATTACCACACACACCCATAATACGATCATATGCAGGTCGTACAGATCACGACTTATCGGTGTGACACCTTTAGTCATGTTCAATGCGTATTCAGCTTGCGCGGCAGGGGCCAACAAAACCGATAACCCGCCCGCTAAAGCCACAGGCAGCCGCCCGGGCAATTTGTTAAAAACCATTACACTCCCCCTACTCCTAAACTTTATACTTTGGCCCCCAGTTTAGGTACCGAAGTTAAAGAATACCTTATTTATACATACTAAAAATGCCACCTGGATTAATTTACCCAGACGGCGCGAAAAAAATCTGGCAAAGATTATACATTCTTTCAATTGAAAGGCTAGCCCATCCTGCTCTAGTTGAAAAATTCAACAAATTTACCCACCAGATTGTGCTTTCGACACAACTCAAATTCCTGTCACGACAGCACCATCGTGCTAGCGCTATAAACAAAACACTCATACTAACTGACATCAGTAAATCGAACCGCCTGGTGCCGTGATGAACTGATAGCCGGTACAGGAATCAATTTTATCGATGTCGACCATTAATGAATTATAATATGTCCTTTATAATGCCTGTCCGTATTTATCGACGAATATAATACGAATTATAATTTGCACCACTAGCACAGAGACAACACGCATGGAAAATTCAACCGAAAATAGCGACAAAATCTCTCACATTACTTTCGTGCAATTACTCCTCAGCACTCTTTCGGCTTTCATTGGCGTGCAAAGCAATGCCAATCGAGAACGGGATTTCAAATATGGAAAAATCTCGCATTTCCTTTTAATCGGGTTGCTGTTTGGACTGGTGTTTATTTTCACCCTTATCGGCGTGGTGAAAATTGTAATGAGCGTATCAGCGGGTTGATTTAAAGCAGGTAACCGCGGATAAACATTCTGGCGTAGTGATCGACCAGAAGAAAACCAAACAACAGACTCAGGTAAAATATCGAATATCCAAAAGTTTTCATTGCTATCACATTCGGCTCCTTCTCCCGATACAACTTGATCGCGTAGTACAAGAATCCCAAACCGAGCGATATCGCACCTGCCAGATAAATCAGACCACTCATATGGATAATAAAAGGCATTAGTGCGACGACAAAAAGTAATATTGTATAAAGTAAAATCTGGATTTTGGTAAAATCCACGCCGTGGGTCACCGGTAACATTGGGATATTGGCTTTCGCATACTCTTCACGGCGCCGAATCGCCAATGCCCAGAAATGCGGTGGAGTCCAGATAAAAATTATCAGAAATAACAACAACGCCTCAGTTTCCACCTGGCCTGTGACCGCGGTCCAGCCCAGCAATGGCGGTGCCGCACCCGCTGCACCACCGAGTACAATATTTTGCGGCGTGGCGCGTTTCAGGTACATCGTATAAATCAGGGCATAGCCAACCAATGAAAAAAAGGTCAGAATTGCAGTGAGCCAATTGACAAACAATACGAGTATTAAAATACCCAGCGCACCAATCGAAAGCGCGAAAATCAATGCCTCTTTCTGGCCCAGTTCCCGGTTCACCAGGGGGCGGTTTTTTGTTCTCTCCATGATGCGGTCAATATGTTCATCGACAATATGATTAATCGCCGCACCTGAAGCAGCCGCGAGACCAATTCCTGACAAACCAAACACAAAAATATCGAATGCAACGACGCCATCGGCAGCGAGTAACATCCCAACCATCGCGGTAAACACGATCAGATATACCACTTTTGGTTTGGTTAAATTGTAGTACCGCGACCACGCAGGTATCGTCAATGAAGTCATCTGGAATCCTTAATTTGAAGCACCGAATTATTCCGGTGTATTTATCTAGTGGAATTAATTCGAAGCTATAATATCAGACTCAACCAATTTGCGACAACTTCATCAATCTTTTAATATCATCCAGGACCCGATAGTGGTCGATTTCCGACGCATAGTACATCATGTAATTATTATCCGGATCCACCAGGTAGAGTCTCGCAGACGAGCCTACTGCTTCAACACCTGGCACCTGAAACTGGGAAACTAACGAATCACTATTATTCCGTATCACGATCAGATTGGGATAGTCGATTAGAAATGCATTGAGTTCCGCATCTACGGAGCCAGTTATCACCAGTACATTTTGCAGCCTCGGGGTATCACGTCCGAGCAGCGCTTTAATTTGGCGAATAGAGAAAAGGTTCGACTCGCATTGCTCCGAGCAAGACTCCTGCACAAACATCAGAAATACCCATTTCCGGCCAAAACCATTTTCAAATAGCTCGCCGCTGGCAGACTTTAATGGCGGCCACTGAAGCTTTTTCACCGGTTGTACCAGGGTGCCATAATTTATGCTCTCGGGCTTTAATTCAAAGACGTATAACGCCATCCAGCCAGCTATAAATGGCGAGGCAAAAATCAGCACCAGGGCGATAAATTTAATTCGCTGCCGTAACAGACTATTTTTCTTCATTATTCACACCAGTGCTCTTTCGATGAGCACTTTTTAAATTTAAACCAATAAATAAAACCACCGATATTGCAGCAAATGCAAACCACTGCCAGGCGTAGGCGCGGCTTTTTCTGGGATCTAACCATACCGGATTCCAGAGACGCGAATAATGCCCTGGCTGCTCTGGATCCAGCCATATAATGATCGGCAATAAGCGATTATTAAATTGGGCCTGCATCGCTTCGATATCGAGAAATGGTACCACCTGAGGCCATTGATTACCGAGTGATACTTCGCCCATGCTGAAATTGTTGATTTCAGGAATGCTGGCAATTCCCCGAATAGATCCGTCAACTGCGGGCACCTCGATGCGCGGTAACCGCAGCCGCGAATTTCCGAGCGCCACCCAACCACGATTAATCAGTAAAATTTTATCACCACCGTTCAACATAAACGGTGTCAACACGTGATAACCCGCCTGACCCCGATGCAACTGATTGTCGATCAATAGTGTACGATCCGTGTCATAATGGCCGCGTAATATTAACCTTTGAAACTCAATGCCAGACAACGATTCCCGCGCTTTAAACTGTCGATAGTCGGCATCGAGTCGAGCTTCAAATTTTTTCATTATCGTGTCCTTCACAACCGCTCGATCAAGCTGCCAAAATCCAAGCGAGACGAACAGAATAAGTCCCGCAAGGGTTATAATCGTCATGATCCAGGAAGGCGCGAAGCGTCGATTGAAAAAAATCATATCGCCTGATTGCCATGATCGCGTAAAATAGCCTCAGCAATTTCCAAGTCCGGCTGTATCACACGGTATTTGTCGTCGCCCTGTTGGCAAAAATTTAACGCTGAAATTTTATTCACCAATTTACCCATGATCATAAAAATCATAGTTTTAGTTCTGTTAGCACTGGTACTCATTAGCCTGGGTGCCGGCATGTTTAGCCTGATCAAAGATCGCGGGGAAACAAATCGTACAGTAAAATTCCTGACCATTCGAATAGTATTATCAATCGCACTATTGGTAGTATTAGTGGTTTCATTTCTGATGGGCTGGATACAACCCCACGGCCTCCTGCCACCGACCAGATGAGTTCACAGGACGTCGGGAGCCTGCTTGCCTCAGGTATTCGTGGCGAGGAAAAACAGCATCGCCGAATCCAGCAGCCTCCTATGGCAGCCAGGCGTGTCCGTAAATCAGTTCATAGCTAGCGATGAATTTACCCTGTTCGTAGCCCAGTTGCCGGTAATAGCCTTCCAGGCGCTTGAATTTAGCTGGCGTCATTAATCCACGACTACGGCTTTTGTCCGCATTACTGGCTCCGGTATTTTTCAAGTCTTTGAACACTTGTTGAAATTGCTGATATTCGAGGCGTATATTTTCGGTATCGACCACCGGTTGTGAAAATCCACTTAGCATCAAAGCATCACCAATATCATGCATATCGATAAACTGATGCACATGTGGATTGCGGTCTATTTCAATCCAGCTGGCGCGTAACTCCTTCAGCGTATCAGGCCCAAAGGTAGAAAACATAAGCAAACAACCACGCCTGCCAATTCTTGCGAATTCATTTAAAGTGGCACCCAAATCGTTAGCCCAATGCAGTGCGAGGTTAGAAAATAGCATGTCAAAACTACCATCAGCAAATGGCATTTGTTCCATATCTGCATTCACAACGCGCTTTTTACGCAGAAACCCATACTGCTTTTTGCTCTCTTGCAGCATCGAAAACGACAGATCCAGGCCGACTATTTTGCTTCCTGGGTAATTTTTCCGCAGTCCTGCAACACCCTGGCCGGTACCACAACCAATATCGATCACACTGCGCGGTTGATAATGGATATAGTCGAGCCTCTGCAACAACCGAGATAACACCTCTTTTTGCAATATAGCCGCACAATCGTAGCTTTTAGCCGCACGATCGAAGGATTTTTTCACGGATGATTTATCCAGCCGGGGAAGATTGAGCAAGTCCAACGATGAATCCTAATAATTTTATGGGCTTAAATTGAAGTATATAAACCGCTAGATCAGTACAATAAATTGATCCGGGTGTGACAAAATGGCGCATACGCCGCATTCAGCGAATGATTCTACCTGAAACCCTGAATTTAATTTAAGCTTTTCTCTAGCCAGACTAACTGCCAATATTTTCCCTGGCAAACGAGTCAGGAACGAATTTGAACCA
>CBDUSZ010000143.1:0-8848 GCA_965370015.1 uncultured bacterium
ATATAACGCGATGCCAGTTCGGCCGCTTTGCGCAAGGCCTGCAGGGTGTACTTCACATTGTGATGTTCTTCAAAGCGGGATTTAAGTCCTTTCAAAATCTGATAGGAATCCTCGACGCTTGGTTCCGGCACATCTATCTTCTGGAAGCGCCTGGCCAGTGCCCGATCTTTTTCGAAAATACCGCGGAATTCTGTATAAGTCGTCGAGCCAACGCATTTAATATCACCATTGGCGAGTACCGGTTTAATCAGATTAGAGGCATCCATTACCCCACCCGATGCCGAGCCAGCACCAATTATGGTGTGTATTTCGTCGATGAAGAGCACCGCACCCGGCTCATTTTTAAGTTGGTTAATGACCGATTTAAGTCTTTTTTCGAAGTCACCCCGGTATTTGGTACCCGCCACTAGCGCGCCCAGATCGAGCGAGTAGATCGTGCAATCCTGTAGTATATCGGGCACTTCTTCTTCGATAATTTTACGCGCCAGGCCTTCAACAATCGCGGTTTTACCGACACCTGCTTCGCCAACTAGCAAAGGATTATTTTTGCGCCGCCGGCAAAGTGTCTGAATAATACGTTCAACTTCCAGATCCCGTCCGATCAATGGGTCAATTTTCCCGGCAATTGCCAATTCATTCAGATTAGTAGCAAATTTCTCCAGCGGGCTGGATTTTTCGTTATCGTCAGAAACCGTCTCGGCTTCCTGGGAAAAGGACTCATCATCACCATCTTCGACACGGGTTATACCGTGCGACAGGTAATTGGTCACATCCAGGCGTTCAATATTGTGCTTGTTTAATAGATATACCGCGTGCGAATCCTGTTCAGAAAATATAGCCACCAGCACATTGGCGCCTGACACCTCACCATTGCCAGAGGATTGAACATGAAATAGAGCACGTTGTAAAACGCGCTGAAAACCGAGTGTCGGTTGCGTATCCCTGTCTTCATCGGCCATTAATAACGGCGTATTCTGGTCGACAAAAATTTCTAGCTCCTTTTTTATAAGGGCTATATCACCGCCGCATGCTGCAAGCACCGCTGACGCAGCATCATTATCAGTTAACATCAACAGCAAATGTTCGACGGTGATAAATTCATGCCGTTTTTCATTGGCTTCGTGAAAAGCCTTATTCAGGGACTGCTCAAGTTCTTTATTTAACATCTCTAAATTTCCACAACCACGGATTGCTCTACTCCATGTAAATATAGTCTATTTGACCTGTTTGTTGGCATTAAATTCGTTACCTTAGTGTCAGATGAAGGTTATTTAGGAGTAAATAAACCCACGACAAATCGTGCTCCTAAGTTTCTTCCATGTCACATAACAGTGGGTGTTTATTTTCTCGTGAGTAACTATTCACCTGGGTTACTTTAGTCTCGGCAATATCACGTGAGAATATACCACACACGCCTTTTCCCGATTGGTGCACATTCAACATGATGCGAGTCGCGTTTTCACGGCTATGGGCGAATATCGCTTCGAGCACATGGACAACGAATTCCATTGGTGTAAAGTCATCGTTGAGAATGATGACCTTATACATGGCCGGTCTCTTAAGCTTTGGCCTGGCACGCTCGATTAGCAGCGTATCGTCATTGTCCCGGTCATTATCAAACTGCTGGTCAGACATGATTTAATATTTTATTCAAGTTAACTATAAAGTAATGTGAGGCTAAATACATTTCAAGGCTTGATCAGCATTATTTTTCCGCCAGCATGGCGAAATACTGTGCAGAACACGGGGGTAATCTCCTCCTAAATATCTGGCTGCTAAGCAATTTAAAATATTTTCTGGATTTAAATCAGTTGTTTTATTTTTGCTTCCCTGCCCTCATCCAGGATGATTGATGTAGAGCTCCTTTAATAATAAACGGTATCTATGCAATCAGCACGAATCATGTCAACCAGAGCAACCAGACGATTTGACAACCAAAAAGCCTATCGACCTGCAATTACAGATGGCGAATAAAAAGGCGAATATTTTTTACCCAATTTTCGCACACGAGAGTATAAAATTTGCAATCGCCGAGAGAAGTAAGAGTCTGCAAGTGCAAGATTTTCGTACAGCCAGTATTTAATATCGAGTCTAAATAGTTGAATTTAGACTAAAGTTATTCAAACAGGGGCGTTTCTGGGAGTATGAATAACCCGGGTAAATAATTCCGTGGGAACTTCCCTCCGGCGGGGTTTTTCTGGTATATAATTCTGCGCATTAAATTCCCCCTTCTAATGACACTATATACAAACTAAAGATGAATTATCAGCATATAAAGGTGCCCACCCAGGGCCAGGCAATTACCGCTAACGCAGATTTCGGTCTCAACGTTCCAGACAACCCAATCATCCCATATATCGAAGGCGATGGTATAGGTATTGATATCTCACCGGTGATGTTGAAGGTCGTCGATGCCGCCGTACAAGATGCCTACCAGGGGACAAGGAAGATCACCTGGATGGAGATATTTGCGGGTGAAAAAGCTACCCAGATGTACGGCGAAAACGCATGGCTTCCGGAGGAGTCGCTTTCAGCGATGGAAGACTTCATCGTTTCAATTAAAGGCCCGTTAACCACACCGATTGGCGGTGGCATCCGCTCGTTGAACGTGTCAATAAGACAAAAACTCGATTTATATGCCTGCGTACGGCCTGTACGATACTTTGCTGGTATCGAGACACCGATGAAGCGGCCCGAAGATACCAAAATGGTTATCTATCGCGAAAACACGGAAGATATATATGCAGGTATCGAATGGGAAGAAGGTTCGGAAGAAGTGAAAAAGGTGATCAAATTCTTTACCGAGGAAATGGGCGTCACCAGTATTCGATTTCCCGAAACCTCTGCTATCGGCGTGAAGCCGGTATCCTCGGAAGGGACTAAACGACTGGTGCGCAAGGCATTTCAGTATGCTGTTGATAATGACCGCAAAACGGTGACCCTGGTTCACAAGGGCAATATTATGAAATTCACCGAGGGTGGATTTAGAAACTGGGGCTTCGAACTGGCAAAAGAAAGTTACGCTGCGGTAGAAATCGGAGACGGACCCTGGTGTGAATTTAAAAACCCGAAAACCGGCAACACTATCACTGTAAACGATGTTATCGCTGATAACTTTCTGCAACAAATCGTGTTACGCCCCAGTGAATATGATGTTATTGCGACGCTGAATTTAAATGGCGACTACATATCCGATGCCCTCGCATCGCAGGTAGGCGGCATAGGCATCGCGCCGGGTGCCAATATCGGCGATACAATCGGCGTTTTTGAAGCAACGCATGGCACCGCACCAAAATTAGCCGGGCAGAATATTGTCAATCCGGGGTCTATCATATTGTCGGCGGAAATGATGCTGCGTTACATGGGGTGGACTAAAGCTGCCGACTTGATCATAAAGGGTATGGAAGGTGCTATCGGTGCCAGGCATGTCACCTTTGACCTCGCACTCAACCAGCCCGATGCCACTGAATTGAGCACTTCGGATTTTGGTGATGCGGTCATTAAGCACATGAACCAGGGCGTCTAATTTAATTAGCGGTTGGCTAATTTGCGAGTATTCATTGGTACTCAGTTGGCTTGTTCCACACGATGTAAGCCCGTGTCTTCGACGATGCGGGCAGCTATTTCTTCTACCGACATAGTGGAAGTGTTCAAATACCGAATTTTGTGTTTGTAGTACATTTCTTCGACCGCACGCAATTCGTAGCGGCACTGTTCAAGCGATGCATATTGACTATTGGGGCGTCGTTCCTGACGAATTTTACAAAGGCGATGGTGGTCTGTGGTTAATCCGTATAAGCGATCCAGGTAAGGGCGAATCGGAACAGGCAGTAATTCCGACTCCATATCTTCCTCAGTGATCGGATAATTTGCCGCCTTCAAGCCAAATTGTAAGGCGAGGTATAAACAGCTTGGGGTTTTACCGGTTCTCGACGCGCCGATCAGGATAATATCGGTTTCATTGTAATTTCTGGTTTTGCCACCATCGTCGTGGATCAGTGAGAAATCTATCGCGTCTATCCTCGACTCATAAAGCGAAGGATTGGCAATTCGATGCGACCGACTCACCTGTACCGAAGTTGTATTCAGTATTTTTTCCAATCGAGGCAAAAAGTCAGCCAAAGGATCCAGAACCAATGCTTTGCTCTGGGATATTATTTTTTTCAACTCAGGATCGGCCATTGTCGAGATAACAATTGGTAATCCATTCGATTCATCAGCGCCACAATTTATCTCTTCGCTCACAGCAAGGGCTTTTTCTGCTGAATCGATAAACGGAATGGTCTTGGTTTTGAAATGCATCGCGGGAAACTGGGCCAGCAAGCTGTGACCCAGGGTTTCCGCAGTAATAGCGGTACCGTTGGATAAAAAATATACCTGTCTGATTTCGGCTTGCATATATCGCCGGATGATAGCCAATATTAAAGTAATTTACGATCATCAAATGTATTCGCTTTAAAACCACTATCATTATCAGGAATTACTAAGATTTCTGTCCTCGCTAACTTATCGAATATGATAAAGTCCTGTTTTTTATCAGCTGGGAAGAGAAGCCTCGAATGTCAAAGAATATAGTGTCCCTGGATCAACTGGGAATGGCAGACGTACCATTGGTTGGTGGTAAAAATGCATCCCTCGGAGAAATGATTACGAATTTGGCAGGACTCGGTATTGCAGTTCCTGGTGGGTTCGCGACCACGTCGAACGCATTCAATGATTTCTTAAGACAAGCTAACTTAACCGACAAAATAAACCAGACTCTTGAGCAACTTGACACCGATGATGTGCGGGCTCTCGCTGTAGCCGGAAAGAAAATTCGAAACTGGATTATTGAATCGCCGCTACCCCAGCAATTCCAGGACGATATCAACAATGCCTACGAAGCCCTGGCCGTCGATGGTAATCCAGCCACCGTCGCAGTACGTTCTTCCGCGACCGCAGAGGATTTACCGGATGCTTCGTTTGCCGGACAGCAGGAAACTTATTTGAATATTAAAGGCATTGACGCGATCTTGCATGCGGTGAAGCTGGTGTTTGCTTCATTGTTTAACGATAGAGCTATCTCCTATCGGGTACACCAGGGTTTCGAACACTCCGAAGTATCGTTGTCGGCTGGTATTCAACGTATGGTACGCAGTGATTTAGCCTCCAGTGGCGTCATGTTTAGTATCGATACCGAATCTGGTTTCGAGGATGTTGTTTTTATCACCAGCAGTTATGGACTGGGTGAAACCGTAGTCCAGGGTGCGGTCAACCCCGACGAGTTTTATGTTTACAAAAAGAATCTCGGGCAGGTAGCGCACAGTATTTTACAAAAAACACGTGGCAGTAAACTGATTAAAATGATCTATGCCGATGAGGGTGCGCAAAGCAAAGATCCACATCACGCGGTCAAAACTGTGGACGTCGATAGTGCGGATCAAAACCAGTTTTCGATTAGCAACGAAGAAATAACAGCACTCGCCAGTATGGCTGTTACGATTGAACAGCACTATGGTCGAGCGATGGATATCGAGTGGGCCAAGGATGGCGAAAACGGTCAACTGTATATCGTCCAGGCGCGCCCGGAAACCGTCCAGTCGCGTAGCAGCCAGGTCGTAGAACGGTTTATCTTAAAACAAAAAGTCGATCCAATTGTCGAAGGTCGAGCTGTTGGGAATCGAATCGGCCAGGGACCGGTAAAAATAATAAACGATCTTTCACAAATGAATCTCATTCAGGAGGGTGATGTGCTGGTCACGGACATGACCGATCCGAATTGGGAACCGATCATGAAGAAAGCGTCTGCGATTGTCACTAATCGTGGTGGTCGTACCTGCCATGCAGCGATTATTGCGCGCGAACTTGGTATAGCTGCGTTAGTGGGTACAGGTAATAGCACCACCGTTTTGAATCACGGAGACAAGGTCACGGTATCCTGCGCCGAAGGTGATACCGGCTACGTCTACCCCGGTCTGCTTAAATTCGAACATCACCAGCACGAATTAACCAATATGCCAGAGATACCACTCAAGCTGATGATGAATGTCGGCAATCCAGAGCGAGCATTCAGCTTTTCCAGGCTGCCCCACTGCGGCGTAGGCCTGGCTCGACTTGAATTTATTATTAATAAAATGATTGGCATTCATCCACGCGCTCTGCTCGAAATTGAGAATATGGAAAGTTCGTTGCAACAGCAAATATACGCGCGAATTGGTGGCTATGAGAGCCCAGTCGAATATTTCATCGGAAAGCTTACCGAGGGAATTGCAACGCTGGCCGCAGCATTTGCACCGGAAAAAGTAATCGTCAGGACGTCAGACTTTAAGTCGAATGAATATGCCCATTTGCTTGGAGGGACAATTTTCGAACCCGATGAAGAAAACCCGATGCTTGGCTATCGTGGTGCATCACGTTATATCAGTGATGATTTCAAACCCTGCTTTGAACTCGAATGCCAGGCGATCAAGCGCGTGCGCGAAACAATGGGCCTAAAAAATATCGAAATTATGATCCCGTTTGTACGTACACTAAATGAGGCCCGCGCGGTTCAACAGGTGTTAAAAGAAAATGGACTAGAACGTGGCGTTGACGGGCTAAGGGTGATCATGATGTGTGAACTTCCTTCTAATGTAATTTTGGCGCAGGAATTCCTCGAGTATTTTGATGGCTTTTCCATAGGGTCTAACGACCTGACACAATTAACGCTCGGTCTGGATAGAGATTCAGGCCTTGTTGCAGCAGCTTTTGACGAACGCGACCCGGCGGTAATGAAACTATTACAGCAAGCGATCCAGGCCTGCAAATCTGCTAACAAGTACGTTGGCATTTGCGGACAGGGTCCATCAGATCATCCAGATCTGGCAAAGTGGTTATTAGAACAGGGGATCGAAAGCATTTCGCTCAATCCCGACTCGGTGATTGATACCTGGTTATTTTTAGCGGATCAAAAAACCACCACCAACTAACAATGCCGATTTACGATTCACTGCACGAGGGTATTCATTGTGTCGATGCGGCGCACCTCAGGGGCCAACTAGCCTCGATTTACCTGCTGCAGCAGGGTGACGAAGTAGCAATAATCGACACCGGTACACAGCACTCACTAGAAAATGTACTAGCGACATTGGTTCAACTCGGCATCGATCACAGCCAGATCAAGTATGTAATTCCAACCCATATCCACCTCGATCACGCCGGCGGCGCAGGCGCCATGATGCAGTTATTCACTCAGGCTAAACTGATTATTCACCCCCGTGGCGCCCGACATATGATTGATCCGGTCAGGTTAGTAGAGGGTTCTATCGCTGTCTACGGCGAGTCTCTATTTCGACAACTATATGGCGAGATAATACCGATCGAAAAAGATCGGGTAGATATCGCAGAAGACCTGGATTGTTATTATCTCGGATCGCGAGAACTAATATTTATCGATACTCCCGGACACGCGCGCCATCATTTCTGTATCTTTGACAATCAAAGCCAGGGCATATTTTGCGGGGATACTTTTGGTCTGGCCTACCCCCCGGTAAAACATCATCCGCACGGTCTGATCCCCACCAGTTCACCGGTACAATTTGACCCAAAAGCCATGTTTGGTTCAATTGATCGCCTGCTGAGTTACCAGCCCGAATGGATGTATTTGACCCATTACGGCGCGATAGACAGGCCCGCCGAAAGATCGAGCGGACTCAAACAGTGGATTTCAGATTATGTAGATTTATGCGAACGAATCAATCCCCTGGATAGCGAGGGTGAACAACGGTTGGAAAATGAGATGCGTAATATGATATTTTCTCGACTGTCGGATGATGCCGAGCTGAATCAGGATGAGTTGGTATACCTGTTGAATACAGACATAAAATTAAATAGTCAGGGATTAGCGATCTGGTGGAGGTCGAGACACTAGTGGGTGATTCTATCTGGAAACCACACACCACAGTAGCCGCAATCATTGAACGCAACGGTAAATTTCTACTGGTTAAGGAAATGGTGAAAGGTGAAATTGTGTTTAATCAACCCGCCGGGCATTTAAATCCAGGAGAGAGTCTGATTGAGGCGGTGATACGCGAAACCCTGGAAGAAACACAGTATGAATTCACACCAACCGAGTTACAGGGCATATACCGCCTTGTACCCGAGGAAAACTCGGACACTACTTATATTCGTTATTTATTTCGCGGCAAAATAGGCAAGCATCTAAACGGCAAACTGGACGATGGAATTATTTCCGCCGAATGGATGAGTTACGATGAAATACAATCATGTCATGAACATCATCGCAGTCCACTCGTATCGCAATGCATCGATGATTATTTGCACAAACAACCCTACCCTCTCGATATATTTAGCCGGATATTCGCCTAAGACTATGAAATTATTCTTATTACTCCTGAGTAGCTGCGTCAGCCTGTCGGCCTTTGCAGAACCCTACTTCGTCCATTGTTATGATTTCGGCTGCAAATCGAAACAGGAAATACACTACAATGCGCAACAGTGGTCGCATATCAAACAATTATTTACAAGCAAAGCTTTAACTCCCGATCAGGAAAAACAGGCTATCCGTAAGGCTATTGCAAAGATGGAATCCTTCAGCGGAGAGATTGCCGGAACCTCGCTCGATAAGGCAGGCAACTATCCGGGCTATGACATTGCCAAACAGCTGGATTGTATCGATGAATCGACTAACACATTTCAATACCTCAGTGCACTTGAAGATCTAAAGCTCCTGAAATGGCATAAAGTCGAACCGAAAAAGCGGCGCATCCGATGGTTTTTTGCCCACTGGACCGCGGTAATATCTGAAAACTCATCGAATCAGAAATTTGCCGTCGACTCCTGGGATCGTGATAAAGGCGAGCCACCCTAA
>CBDUSZ010000144.1:0-8821 GCA_965370015.1 uncultured bacterium
CAAAAAGCCTGCCCGGGTAAGTTTGAATTGAGCGAAGCGGTTGCTCGCTCGTTGTATAAGTTAATGGCCTATAAGGACGAATATGAAGTTGCGCGACTCTATACAGATGGGCGTTATATTGAAAAGTTAAGTGCCCAGTTTGATGGTAACTACCAGCTTAAACTGCACTTTGCACCACCCCTGTTTGCTTCCAAAGACCCGCTAACGGGCTTCCCTCGCAAAAAACAATACGGTCGCATGATGTGGACAGCGTTAAAAATAATAGCGCCGTTGAAAGTCCTCCGGGGAACGCCGTTCGATCCGTTTGGGTATTTGTCGGAGCGCAAGGAGGAGCGGCAGTTGATCGTCGATTTTGAAAACACCCTGGCAAATATCATCGGCGCTCTGACATCTAATAATTACCAAACAGCGACTGAGTTAGCCTCTTTGCCATTGCAAATTCGCGGATATGGGTACATCAAAACTCGTGCTATCGAAGATATTAAAGCCGAACAAGCGAGGTTAGAGGCTGAGTTTGGAAAGCCTGGGGGATGAGAGTCCTGGTAATCCGGAGTAATCTGTACACTGGCGACAGGAGAGAGTTTGACTTGCGCCAAAATTTTTCATCCACATCGACTGGAATAACTGAATGATTTCTGAAGCCGTAATTAGCGCTTTCAACCTGCATAAACGTGTGACCAGTGTGGAGGGGGAGTTGAATCTCCTGGACGGGGTAGAACTGAGCATTGCCCCCGGTGATACGGTCGCCATCGTTGGTGTCTCCGGGTCCGGTAAATCTACTCTGCTTGGTCTGTTGGCGGGGCTGGATTTTCCCACCGAGGGTCAGGTGTACATCGATGGAGTAGATCTGTTCGCCCTGGATGAGGACGGACGCGCCCGTCTGCGAGGTGAGAAGGTAGGCTTTGTTTTTCAGGCTTTTCAATTACTGCCAAACTTGACGGCGTTGGAGAATGTGATGTTGCCGCTCGAGCTGGCAGGACGCCACGACGCCTGTGAAGTCGCTGCCGAAGTGCTGCAGCGGGTGGGACTGGAAGGTAGATTCAGTCATTACCCGAAACAACTCTCCGGCGGTGAGCAACAGCGGGTCGCCATTGCGCGGGCCTTTGCGCCGCATCCACGGGTGTTATTTGCCGACGAGCCTACCGGCAATCTCGATCGCCGTACTGGCGAGCGAGTCATCGACCTTCTGTTCCAGCTCAATGCCGAGCAGGGCACCACGCTGGTCCTGGTTACGCATGATGTGCATTTGGCGGAACGTTGCCGTCGCCGACTGGAATTGGACGAAGGCAAACTGGTAGCGGGCCTGCAATGAATATTTTCTACCTTGCGTTACGTCATCTACGCCGAGAGTGGCGCGCGGGTGAGTTGACGGTCCTGGCAATAGCACTGGTCATCGCCGTGGCCAGCGTCGCTTCGGTTAATTTTTTTACCAGTCGTATCCATCAGGCGCTCACGGTGCAGGCAAGCGATTTGTTGGGCGGGGACCTGGTCTTCATTTCTAATCTCCCTGTCGCACAGGCTAAGCTGGCGCGCGTATCGGAACTCGGCCTGAGCGCGGCCATGACGGTAGAGTTGCCCAGTACGGTTTTTGTGCGCGAGCGCAACCAGCTCTCCGCCATCAAGGCGGTCGATTCCAGTTATCCACTGCGCGGCCATAATCGAACCGCCCCCAAACTGTTTGCGCCTGATGCCGATGTGGATGGCGGTCCTACGCCAGGCACGGTCTGGGCTGGCAGTCGTTTGCTCACCATGCTCGGAATAGACGTTGGCGACGAGATCCAGGTGGGTGAGGCAATTCTCAGGGTGACAGCAGTGTTAACCAGTGAGCCAGATCAGTCGGAAGGGATATTGCTCAATATCGCTCCGCGCCTGTTGATGCATACCCGAGACCTCCCAGTCACCGGCCTGATCCAGCCTGCTAATCTGGTAGTCCACCGTCTATTGCTGGCAGGTGCTGCCGACGCTATCGATCAGCTGCGCCGGGAATGGGAGCCTGAACTTTTACCGGGAGAATCCCTGCAAAATATTCAGGATGCCCGCCCTGAGATACGTTCTGCGCTAAAGCGCGGAGAGAGTTTCCTCGCCCTCGCGGCGCTGGTCAGTGTATTGCTAGCTGGTGCCGCGGTGGCTATGGCCACGCGCCGTTTCATCAGTCGTCACCTCGACAACTGCGCCATCATGCGCTGTCTGGGGGCCGAGCAGGGTACCATTGTACGGCTCTATCTGATCCAGATGGTGGTGTTGGGATTGTTGGCCAGTATTGTGGGCATCATTGTTGGCTATCTGGCGCATTGGGGTTTGATGGCACTGCTCGCACCATTGGCGGGGATCAGTTTGCCATCCCCCGGCTTCTGGCCAGTGTTACTGGGCCTGATTACCGGCATGACTACCCTGCTGGGTTTTGCCGTTCCGCCTATCCTGCAGCTCAAGGATGTACCCACGCTGCGCGTATTGCGACGCGATCTGGGCGGCCTTCGCAGCACAACCGTCTCGGCTTACGGGATTGGCATCCTGGCCTTTACTACACTGGTTTTTTTCCAGGCTAATAGCATCAGAATGGCAGTCGCAATCATCGCCGGATTACTCCTGGTATTGGTTTTATTGGCCCTGGTTGCCGGTGGTCTGTTGCTTATGTTGCGGCCGCTGCGTAAAAAAGGTGGAGCCGCCTGGCGCTTCGGGTTGGTGAATATTTCGCGTCGCTCCGGCCATAGCCTGGTGCAGATGGTCGGCTTCGGTGTCGGTCTGATGGCCCTGTTGCTACTGGCGGTGGTGCGCACTGACTTACTCAGTGAGTGGCAAAATCGCCTGCCAGCAGATGTCCCAAACCGCTTCCTAATCAATATCCAGGGGCAACAACTTGACCAGGTGCGGCAGTTTCTGCGTGCCGAGCAGGTAGAGCCACCGCTGATCTACCCGGTTGTGCGGGCACGGCTCATCGAGATTAACGGCAAACCGGTATCAGCGGACGACTTCGAGACTAAGCGGGGTAAGCGCCTGATAAAACGTGAATTCAACCTCTCATGGGCGAGTAAAGTGCAGGCGGGTAATGAGGTGGTGAGCGGGCGGTGGTGGCAATCCGAGGATCATGGCAAATCATTATTGTCGGTGGAGCAAAGCCTGGCCGGGGAGTTGGGCCTGACCCTGGGAGATAGCCTGACCTATGACGTTGCGGGGCAAAGCTTCAGCGCGGAAATCAGCAACCTGCGTAAAGTGAACTGGGAGAGCTTCAAGGCTAATTTTTTTGTCGTAGCGCCACCGGGTCTGCTGGACGAATTTCCGGTTAATTACATTACCGGGTTTTATCTGCCGGACGAGCGCCATAGTGTACTCAACAGGCTAGTGCAGAGCTTCCCCAACATTACTGTACTGGATGTGGCCACCATTCTAAACGAGGTGCGTAGCATCATTGAGCGCGTCATTATGGCAGTGGAGTATGTGTTTCTATTTACCGTACTGGCGGGGCTGATGGTGATGTATGCGGCTATCCATGCCACGCTAGATGACCGCATCCGCGAAGCCGCGGTACTGCGAACTCTGGGCGCGCGCCGGGGCCAATTGTTGAGTAGTCTGGTGCTCGAATATGCAGGCCTCGGGCTACTCTCCGGCCTGGTCGGAGCAGTCGCCGCCGGGGCAGTGGGAATGGCAATCGCGCAGAGTATTTTTGGCCTGACCTATGTGCCGGGACCAACCCTGTGGCTGAGTGGAATGTTGATTGGCACCATCGGCGTGGGAACGGCAGGAACCCTCGGCACCAGGTTCGTGCTGGACCAACCTCCGTTGAGGACACTGCAAGGAGTGGGATAGAGGCTACACATTTGACGATAATGAAGGCCCGGGCAAATTGTGATAATCTTAGCATTATGACAACTGATCAAACCATAGCACCGTTCGCTGCGGCGGTGTACCGACCGGACACCGGCGACAGGATGGCGCTGTTGAAATTCGTTGAAAAGCAAAAAGCGCAAAATATACGGGTTGGCGGCATTCTGCAGGAAAGGCTATTTAATTCTGAGGGTGAAATTATAGGACTTGATGCGGTCGATGTTGCAACCAGTCGCCGCATCCCTATCTCACGACCAGCGAAGAATGAAGATGAGTGCGGCCTGGATGTTTCAGCTCTTGCGGGCACAACCGGTATTATTCGTAACGCGATTAGTGAGCGCCTGGATTTGGTAGTGGTGGAAAAGTTTGGCGAGTTAGAGCAAAACGGTAAAGGTTTGATCGATGAAATTTTACAAACCATTAGCGAAGGTATCCCGCTACTAATCGCCGTTCCAGAGGCGGCACTGCCGCTCTGGCAGGAACGAAGTGGTGAGCTAGGGAGTGTAATCGATTTCAGCGAGGAAGCATTCTATCGTTGGTGGCAAAGCCTGGATTAAAAAACTGTTGCGGGGGTAACCCTCTTGAAGCTACGGGGTTCCCGGTTAAACTTCGTCCGATTCCGGCAAAAAGCCACCTGCCTGCATATTCCACAGATGCGCATAATGACCATCTCTTTGTAACAGCTGCTGATGATTGCCGTCTTCGATAATCTTGCCCTGGTCAAATACCAGGATACGATCCATGTGCGATATCGTTGACAGACGGTGCGCTACCACGACCACAGTTCTGCCCTTCATCAGGTTATCCAGCCCCTGCTGAATTTTTTTCTCGGTGACAGAATCTAGCGATGAAGTGGCTTCATCGAGGATCAAAATCGGCGAATTCTTCAGAATCGCGCGTGCAATCGCGATACGCTGTCTTTGTCCGCCGGAAAGCTTTACCCCGCGTTCTCCCACCAGCGACTCATATTTCAATTCTGTTTGCAGGATAAATTCGTGTGCATGCGCCTTTTTCGCCGCCTCGATCACCTCTTCATCGCTGGCTTCCAGTCGCCCATAACGAATATTCTCCATCAACGAGCGGTGAAACAATTGCGGGTCCTGGGGGATCATCGAGATACTCGCGCGCAGGCTATCCTGGGTGACGTCGAGGATATTCTGCCCGTCGATGTTGATCGCACCGCCCTGCGGTTCGAACAGGCGTAACATCAGATTCACGAAGGTAGATTTGCCCGAACCAGAAAAACCGACCAGCCCGACCTGCTGCTTCGGCTCGATAGTGACATCCAGATGCTGAAAAACCTGCAATCCCTCATGATAGGTAAAGCTGACATCGTTAAACACGATTTCACCCCGACTGATATTCAATACCGGTGCATCGGGCTTGTCCACAATCTCATGTGATTGAACGAATACCGAAACCCCGTCGCTGATATTGCCGATGTATTCAAAAAACTCAAGAAAGCTGCGACTCAATCCTCGCGCTGCTTCGATTAATAAAATCGCCAAACCCGCTACCATGGAAAACTCGCCCACGGTCAGGTTGCCCTCAGACCAAATCTTCAGGGCAAAACCCACTATGCCGACCAGCAACACCAACGCCGCAGAGAACTGAAACCAGCGCAGCTTTTCCATATACCAATAGGTGCGCAGTGCATGATCGACTTCATGGTTGAGATAATCAGTTAGGTAATCTTCTTCGTACTGGCGACGCGCGAACATTTTCGCGTTCATCACATTGGTCACTGAATCGACTATCTTGCCGGTGACCAGGGAGCGTGCTGCGGCAAAATCCTGGGCATAGATCCGACAACGTTTGGCCAGCAAATAGGACACATAAATATAAATTCCCAACCAAAGGCTTAACACCAGAGCCAACTCATTATTAGCGTTGAAAAGAATTATCAATGCCACCGCTGATTTGATGATCAACGGATAAAAATCGAAAGTAATTGTCCACAGCGCGTGCATGCAACTCATCGATACTTCCGCAATACGATTCGCCAGCGATCCGGCAAATTGCGAGATAAAATAGCGGTGCGAATGATGCTGTAGATAACTGAACAATGACTTGCGAATTTCACGACGCAATTTTGGCCCGGTCATTACCAGCATCGCACCACTGGCACGACTAAACAGCACAATGCCAAGATTTAGCAGAGCAAAAAGGATTAGCCCATTTTCAGCGGTGGGGAAGATATCCTTACCGGTTTGCTGGGCCAGCGTTACCGCATCGATAATCTCTTTTACCGCATAGGGCAACATAATCGTGCAAGCTGCCTGGGCCGCTTCAAACACAAAAATAGCCGCTAATGTATAACGCGATTTAAGATAAAAATACAGCGCAAAACGCCAGGGTGAGCGGGAAAGGGGTGGTGCGCTTTTGGCGATTGTTAGAGTTGTGTCCATGGGGGGAGTGTAACGATATGAAGAAATTTAGGGAGCCTAAATTGAATATAATTCATGCTTTGGGTACTGCAGGTATCGGTAGTACAATTTGTATGTGCCAGATAACAGGCTTGACCCTGAAAAAGGGATCTTTTTCTGGCTACTATGTAGATCATCACGGTATTGAAATTAATTCAAAAACCAACACGCTAATTTATCCAGGAGAGCGATAGCAAATGCTGGAACAAATGATCAGGGTAAAGGCTGAAGATGGTCACATTTTCGATGCTTTTCGCGCCACTGCGGAGAGTCCCAAAGGCGGACTTGTCATCTTACAGGAAATTTTCGGCATGACGGAACAGCTTAAATCTGTGACGCGAGCCTGGGCTGCTGATGGATATGATGCGATTCTGCCAGCCATGTATGATCGGATTAAACCGAACTCTGTGCTGGCCTTTGATGATATGGAAGGTGCGCAGAGAATGAAGAATCAATTCGATGCCGACAGTGTTCTCAAGGACGTTCGGGCTGCTGTCTCCACCGTTGACTCCGGCCATGGTGTTTCCCTGCTCGGATTTTGCTGGGGTGGTGGCGTGGCCGTACGTATGGCGAGTATTCTTGATCTGAAAGGTGCTATCTCTTATTACGGAACCCTGTTGGTCAATAATACTGCTAATGGCGCCGATTGCGCGACACTATTCCACTTTGGCAAAAATGATCAACATTCACCGCCAGATATTATCGACAGGGTTAAACAGAATATTGCGGATGCTGAATGTTATATTTATAATGCGGGTCATGCTTTTGCAAATGAAGCACGAGCAGATTTTTATGCCGAAGATGCGACAAAGCTAGCCAGATATCGTAGTCTCAAATTTTTGGATCGCGTCCATGGCGCTTGATTTTAGATCTCGTCTTTTTCCATTTTGTTTACCCTTAAGTATAGAAACTGTGAGGTATTATTAACCCTATGAGTGCTAACAATTTTTTCAATATCGACGACCCCGAGGGCGGAATAGCCCGCACCCTCGCGCCTGGCATCACCACGACCGTATTCCCGGGCGATCAGGCGATGATCTCCGTGGTCAGGCTCGAAGCCGATACGCGCGGTGTATTGCATCATCATCCAGAAGAGCAATGGGGTTACTGCGTTTCAGGCTCAGGCACCCGTTACCAGGGGGATGAAGTAGTCGCTGTGTCGACCGGTGATTTTTGGCGCACGCCGGGCGACCTGCCGCATACAATTAAGGCCGGGGCCGAGGGGATGGTGGTAATCGATGTTTTTGCACCTCCGCGACAGGAATATACCAGGCCTGGAGACGGATTCGGGTCGCAAGAGAAGTGACGGTTTAGCATTTCCAGATAGAGGTCAGAACATATTTGTGGCTATTATTTGAAACAGGCTGTGTTCTCTCCCCGTTTACCTGATTCAATATTATCTAATTAACGTATTATCTCTGATCTCTTCTAGCTCTTCTTCCAGCGTTCTAATTTTATTGCGGAAAATTTCTGCTCTTTCAGGTTGTGTCTGCTCACTTTCCATGTTTTTAAGTGATTGGGTCAACTCTCCAATAGCCCGGGTGATCTTTATTTCTTCCACAGACAGGCGAAAATTCCTCAGGTTTTTACGCCCCTTTGGAGATTCATTACATGACTTTGAAACTTTCATTTCCGAACATCACCATAATTACGTTACTAGAAGATGCATCTCAAATCAGTCACCGACAAATAGTGTTATAGCTCACTTATTGATACATTTATTGGAATTGATTAATTTACTGACCATTAAAAAACATAATGTGTGAAAGAAGTAGATAAATGGAATGTCTGCAGCGTGCTGATTTTGGGCTATCTGCACCGGCTTTGTATTCACCAACGGCCATTTGAATTGAATTACCCAGGCGCATGACCCTGGGTTTGCGGGGGTTGTACGCTATCAAGGTATACCCGGTTAGCTGTAAACTCCCTGTCATTTAAAGCGGATTATAAAATGATACGATGAACACCACAGACCAAATTTGTTTTTATTCCAGCAAGCCCCGCCTGATACACATGGCTATTAATATCTGCATTGCGCCTGCATTACTTTATCTGGTTGGTGTCTGGGCCTGGCCACCGACCATGCCACATTACATCACATTTGTTATCACCGGCTTAATTGCCATGCGATTTGTCAAACAACGTTGGAGCAACCCGCGTATGGTGTTCGATAATGAAGGACTTTTTTGTGGAGAATACTATCCAGCTGAATCGATCCAGAAAGTTGAGCCAATCATGCGTGCACTCAAGCTCAGCCTGATCAGGGACGGTGAATCGAAGGACAAGGTCATCAGCCTCGGATGGGCAAGCAATGATGATGTCAAGATAATCGTAAAACTGGCGAACGATCGATTCAATAGCAGGGAATAGTTGTAAATAATGATCTTTCAGCAGAAATATCCCGCTTACACTATAGAAGGAGCTTAACAATGTGTCGCAAAGCATCCCGCTTTTGCATGCTGCTCGGGCTATTGACGGGATTGATTGCAACGCCTGTATTTGGGCTGTGGTTTGTTTCGATTCCTAAGAACGGGGTGACCGGGGAGCAAAGTATCCATGCTCATTCTCCGATC
>CBDUSZ010000145.1:0-8808 GCA_965370015.1 uncultured bacterium
TATTAGAAGCACCCATATAAACAGTCCCACTAGTCTTCCTTAAAATTTAACGCGGCAGAATTAATACAGTAGCGCTTGCCAGTTGTTTCACGTGGGCCGTCTTCAAACAGATGTCCGAGGTGGCAACCGCAGTTATCACACATCACTTCGACACGCCGCATTCCGACAGAACCATCGTCTTTGTAACGCATTTTTTGTTCAGTTACGGGACGATCAAATGAAGGCCAGCCGGAACCCGAGTCGTATTTTGCATCTGAACGAAACAGTACTTCACCACAACATTTACAACGATAGTCTCCGTTGCGTTTATTCTCGCAATAGACTCCACTAAACGCTGGTTCGGTGCCTTTTTCGCGGCAAATATAGTATTCCTCCGTGGTTAGTTTATCGCGCCACTGTTCATCGTCATTCATCGCATATTCCTCTCATCTTTAATCATCGCAGGGCTTATTCCTGCTTATATAGTTCCTTGCCATCTACCAGAAATACCCAGCCTTTAGCGATACGATAAATCAACCAGATTCCTGCAATACCCAGTACAACATAACCAATCAGTAAAAAGGCAGTTAAAACGCCGAGAACGGTCCACAATAATCCATACCAAAAAGTATTTTTTTGCCACTCAAAGTGCGACTCTAACCAGGTGCCTTTCACATCCTCGTCTTTGACATAGTTAATAATAATGCCTATTACTGCAGTCACCAGCAAGCCAAAAGAAAATGCCTGCAATATATAAACAGCATAAGTATATTTCTTCGCATTTTGATTTAAAATATTAACGTTCATATATTACCGCCTTTTGCCGATTATCCGACAAATCGCTTACTTGATCAAAGCCTCAAATTGAACCTGATCGATCAATTCGACACCCAGCGCTTCTGCCTTGCTTACCTTTGAGCCAGGCTTTTCTCCGACAATGACTGCACTTGTTTTGGCTGATACGCTACTACTCACTTTTGCGCCACGGGCTTTCAACTGGGCTGCTGCCAGGTCTCGTGACAACCCCTGTAAACTGCCTGTTATGACATAAGTCCTACCCAGCAAGGGCTGGTTTTGCGCGGCATCGAGTTCGACTATGCTGGGCCAGTGAACACCTTGCTTCACCAGGTCCTGCACGATCTCGAGATTTTGCGCCTGGTTGAAAAATTGAACCACATTTTGCGCCACCACTGGCCCGACATCTTCAACCTGTTGTAGTGCTTCGATATCGGCAGCAAAAATACTATCCAGATCTTTGAAATAACTTGCCAGGGCCTCGGCGGTAGCTTCACCTACTTCCCTTATCCCAAGTGCAAAAATAAATCGGCCGAGCGTGGTTTGCTTACTTGCCTCCAGGCTGTGCAGCAGGTTCTGTGCTGATTTTTGCGCCATGCGATCCAGTGCTGCAATCTGTGATAACTCGAGGTGGTACAAATCACCGATCGACTGGACTAGTTCGAGTTCAACCATTTGCGCGACAAGCTTAGCCCCCAGTCCATCAATATCTAAAGCTTTACGCGACGCAAAATGTTTAATCGCTTCCTTGCGCTGCGCCGCACATATCAGCCCACCTGAACATCTATAAGCCGCCTGCCCATCGGTCTTTAGCACATCGGAACCGCAAACCGGGCAGTGTTGCGGCATTTGTGGCGGGGGTAAGTCATGTTTTCTCTCGTTTACTACCGGAGATACCACCTCTGGAATCACGTCACCCGCCCTGCGAACTATGACAACATCACCGATACGAATGTCTTTACGCCTAATTTCATCCATGTTATGCAAGGTGGCGTTACTCACCATAACACCCCCTACCGCTACTGGCTCGAGCCGCGCAACCGGCGTCAAAGCACCGGTACGTCCCACCTGAAAATCGACGTCGAGCAAGCGTGTCATGACTTCCTGTGCCGGAAATTTATAGGCAATCGCCCATCGTGGGGCTTTTGACACAAAGCCTGCCTGCTGCTGTTGATCGATGTCATCAAGTTTGAACACGACACCATCTATATCAAACGGCATCGAATCGCGCAGCGATAGTATTTTCTGGTAATAGTTAATACAACCCCGAACCCCTTCGACATGCTCGATATAGGGGCTGATCGGGAACCCGATAGAACGCAGGTATTGCATGCGTTCGAATTGGCCCGGTGGCAATTCAAGCCCCTCTACCCAGCCTATCGCGTAACTACAAAAGCGCAGGGGGCGACGCGCGGTTATTCTTGAATCGAGCAATCGCAGGCTACCGGCAGCCGCATTACGCGGGTTGGCGAATATCTTGTCCTGGTTCGTTGCCTGATATTCGTTTAACGCTTTAAAGCCCGCATGATCGATAAAGACTTCACCGCGCACCTCGATGACACCTGTTGAATTATCAGCGCTCAATTGTAGTGGTATAGATGCCAGGGTTTTCGCATTCGCGGTTATATTCTCTCCAGTTTTGCCGTCACCGCGTGTTGCAGCGCGGACCAGTTTGCCCCGCCGGTATAACAGGCTTATTGCCAGGCCATCCAGCTTTGGTTCAGCGGTGAAAGCCAACGGGGCGCCATTGCTGACAACCATCTCGGTAAGGCGTTTTTCGAAGGCGCGCATTTCATCTTCGCTGAAAGCATTATCCAGCGATAACATGGCAACTTCATGCCTGACAGACTCAAAATGTGTCGCTGGCGCCGAGCCTACCCGTTGCGTCGGCGAATCTTCGGAAACCAGTTCGGGATACTGTCGCTCTATCGCCTGCAATTTTTGATATAGTTGATCATAGGCCTGGTCGGTAATCCGAGGATCATCGAGCAGGTAATAATGCTGATTATGCGTATTGATTTGTTCTCGGAGAGAACGAAGTTCGGCGATTACGGATGCAGGAGCGGACATGACAATATGCGGGTAGTCAGCCCCTTAGCAATTTCCTCACCTGGGTGATATTACTAATGGTCAACAATTCATGGTTTGACTGGTATACCTTCACATTCAGCAGTCGCACGAGTTCATCTATTTTTTTCAACATCGATTCGTATGCTATCTCCGGGTCATGGCTAGACTTAAGATCTATAAAGCAGTTGAATCCCAGGGTGGTAAAATCGAGTTGACCAATATCGCTAAAATGACCTGGCGAGGAAAGACTCGTAATAGTGAAATAAAGCTCGTCAAGCTGACGGTACTCGAGATAGCCTTCGGCATTAATTCCAACCTCGGCATGCAGCATCGCGTTCTCGATCTCTTCACCGGTAATCAGGCGATGATCCGAATGTATCAACAGATAACTGATCAAATTTTGCGCATCGATATCGGCTAGCACATCGGCGACATATAACTCGGGCAGCGCTAATTCGACTGGCGCCAGATTTGCTTCGATGGCAGGATTGATTTTTATTTTCTCGAAACTCTCGTTAAGGTCGCCTTCGCTCATGATTTGATTCAAATTATCGAGCTCTTCACGCAGTTGTTCATCTTCGATAAAAGCCGAATCTATTTCTTCGCGGGTAAAGGTTTCCACCGCCGCTCGTTTACGCAAACGGTTCTGGTGCAGTCCGAATAAATAAATCCCGACCAGCAACACGATACCGATAATTGCTAGCACCCAACGTAGCGCAGAAGCATCCATCAGCTCACACCCAGTACCGTTGTTGGAATAGATAACCCTTCATTACCAGCCCGCATATTGCATGAAGGGAACGAAGATCAGGGAAAATATGGCAAACAAGGTTGATCGATCGCCCGCCGATGCATAGCCGTAGCTATGGATCAAGGGGGATTGGTCAAGATTGGCAGTCAGATTTTTCCTGACTTCGTTCAGGTACAAACTGTATTCTCCGCATTTCATCGTTTTCGTATCTAATTACCAAATTTATTTATAATAGTCATCTATCGTCACCGCCTTCATGCAATATACGGGCTAGGCCTCAACCAGCTTAACGGCTTCACCCACATCTACCGACACCAAACGAGAAACGCCGGGTTCGTGCATCGTCACGCCGTTTAAATTCATTGCCATTTCGATGGTGATCTTATTATGAGATATCATGATAAATTGCACCTGTTCAGACATTTCTTCTACCATCGCACAAAAACGTCCAACATTGGCATCATCCAATGGTGCATCGACTTCGTCGAGCATGCAAAAAGGCGATGGATTAAGTTCGAATATCGAAAATATCAGTGCCACTGCTGTCAATGCCTTTTCCCCCCCGGACAACAACTGTAAATTAGTGATACGTTTACCCGGTGGTCGAGCCATTATCATAACACCTGTATTGAGTAAATCGTCCTCGGTTAATTCAAGCCTCGCTTCACCACCGCCAAATAATTTTGGGAAACGAACTCCGAATCGACTGTTAACGTGATCAAATGTCTCCTTAAATCTCTCTTTGGTTTCTTTATCAATTTTACGGATTGCTGTTTCCAGGGTCGCCAGTGCTGATACCAGATCCGCATTCTGAGCATCCAGGTATTCCTTGCGCTCAGACTGTTCCTTATGTTCGTCTATTGCCGCCAGGTTTATCGGCCCGAGCCGAGTAATCCTGCTATTGAGGGTCTCGAGCCGGCTTTGCCATTCGCTTATTCTGGCCTCGGAATCAAGGTTGGCACTCAATTGTTGAGGATCAAATCCAGTTTTTTGCAATTCTTCATCGACTGTTTTGCAGCGAATAACAAGTTCCTGACTCTGCATACGCTCGGCCTCAAGCTGATTTCTAACCTCGTCCATTGCCAGCTGCAACTGGTTTCTTTGCGCTTCCAATTCGCGCTGCTGATTATCTAGTCCTGTTACCTGTTCCTGCGATTGATTGAGTAATTGCTGGTTCTGGTTTCGACTTTGCAGCAGGATTTGAAGCGAGCTCCGCATCGATTCGCCTGGCTTGACAGCCGCCTCGATGGCGTTAGTGAGCTCCTTTATGCGAGCTTCGAACTGTTTGCTCTGTTGATTCACGCGTTCAATATTAGACTGGGTCGACCCCAGTGCGGATTCCAGCGACTGGGTATGCATCTGTAACTGGTGGAATTTTTCCCGACATTCCTGCTGCGCCCTTCGCGTTACTATTAATCTCTGCTGCAACTCCGCTTTTTGCGCTAACAGGGTCGATTTATCTGTAGATTTCGACTCTATCTGCAGCAAAAAATCATTACGCTTGACGCTATTGGCTTGCAGCTCGGCCTTATGTTTATCCTCAAATTGGTCGAGTTCGTGCAGTTCCTGCTGTAGCTGTTGATAGCGGCTCTGCACTCGATCAACATGCCCCTTGTGCTGAGTTAACTGATTACGAATGTCGGAAGCTTGTTTTTGCATCGCATTGAGTGCATGTTGATCTTCTTCTCTTTGCTGCTCACTGTGTTGTAAGCGTGTGCGATCGCCATCGATCTGTGATTTTAACACCGCCGCAGCACTGCTAATCTGGTCCAATTGTTTTCGCAGGCTGACTATTTCCTGCTCTCGCGACAACATGCCACTACGCTGGTCTTCTTCGCCTAATTGCAGCAGCCAATTGGGGCCGGCCCACAGGCCATCCGCAGTGACCAGACTTTCCCCGGCTTCAAGCATTGGGCGTCTCAGGCTTAACTCCTGCATATCCTCACACAGGTAAATTGCCGACAGTAAAGACGATAAATCAACCTCGCAGTCGATTACATCGAGTAACCGGGGCCAGTCTTTACGCACATGATTCGAAGCCCGTTTCTGCTGCCGATCAAATAAGGCAATATTGTGGTTAGGCACTAGCGCACCGGGGAGAGCCTGGCCTGGAGTCACGCAATAGGCACTCAAAAAGGGGCTGAGTACTACCTCAGCGGCTTTTTCGAAGTTATTATCAACTTTAATTATTTCGCTCAGGCGCCTGGCGGAATCTATCGCATTACGCTGCAACCATTCTCGTATTTCGGTGCTGGTTTCTGCAAGCACATGCTGCTGCAATGCCTCGAGAGAACTCAGGCGTCCTCTCAGCGTTTGAACCTGGCTACGTTTCTCGTCCAACAGCGTCGACTGGCTTTCGATTTGCCCACGCAATGTATAGATAGCATCAGTCCTGGTTTGTACCTGCTCCAGTGTGGCTGCATGCTCCTGATCCTTTGCTTCTGAGTTTTTTTGCAGAACCTCAATTTCTTTAACCTGTGGCGAAGCATCGAGAGAACTCAATTCTTGTTGCAGTCGACTGCGTCGCTGTTGAGATTGATGCACCTGTCTTTCAATATGCTCGATACTACGATTTTCGATTTGTGCCGATTCGTGTACCGCATGAAAATCAATATTGAACTGGTCCCAGTTTTCCTGCCAGGTGTTCATTTCCTTTTCAGTCTCGGAGACTAATTCTTCGCGCTGCTCAAGCTCCGCCTTCATGGTTTCAAGCTCGGGTCTGGTGAGCGCCAGATCGGATTCCAGCTTTACCATTTCCTGCTGATCGATATCCCTAATATTTTGTGCTTCTATCGATGACTGGCGAACATTCTTGAGTTCCTGTTCATTGTGCTGACGCAGGCTTTGCTGGTGTTCGATAGCCTGCTCCTGAGTCGAAATTTCCGCACCAAGTTGATAGTACTGGCTTTGAATTTGATTATGTTGATCGGTCGCCTCGACCAGTTTTTGACGCCATTCTTCTATCTGTTTTTCGACACTACGAAACTGGGCAAGCTTTTCCTGCATCGAAGTTTCGACTGCAGTCAGTTTCTGCGTTTGCTTCTCTATATCAGTCTCATACGACATTTTTCGCAGTAACAGGCTCTCTGCTTCTAACTTGCGCTGCTCCTGCTTGAGCAATTTATATTTAGCAGCCGTTTTGGACTGTCGCTGCAGCCGCAGTAGTTGCTTATCAATTTCCTCAATCAGATCCGCCAAACGGTCGAGATTTTCGCGCGTGCGTCGAATTCGAGTTTCTGTTTCGCGGCGCCTTTCCTTGTATTTGGATATACCTGCAGCCTCCTCTAGATAAACTCGCAGTTCATCTGGTTTGGCGTCGATGATTCGACTCACCATGCCTTGCTCGATGATCGAATAGCTGCGCGGCCCTAATCCAGTACCGAGAAATATATCGGCGATATCCCGACGTCGGCAATGGGTATTATTGAGAAAGTACCTGGACTGACCCGCCCTTGTTGTCAGGCGCTTGACTGAAATTTCATTGTATTTGGCGTACTCGCCGCTGATACGACCATCCGAATTATCGAATATTAATTCCACCGAAGCCTGGCCTACTGGCTTTCGCGCGGACGACCCGCTAAAAATGACATCTTCCATCGAATCGCCACGCAGGTTTTTCGCCGATGATTCACCCATCACCCAGCGCACCGCATCAATGACATTCGATTTGCCACAGCCGTTAGGCCCGACAATTCCAGTGATATTAGTTGGAAATAATATCCGGGTTGGATCCACAAAGGACTTGAAACCAGCAATTTTGATTTGGCTCAGACGCATAAACAGGGTATTAAAATCGAGTTTTTTTGAGCCTCAAAGTATATCATTAGTAATCATAGGCAACAGTACCATCGAACATTTTCTTGGTCGGTTTCATGGAACCTGGCATTCCTGGCAGCAAATTGATCGAATCCCCGGCTAAAAAATTCATCGGCAGGCAAAATCAGCGAGTCAGCCTGCAGTTACTTGGTGTAAAATTGCGCTTGTTTATGTGCCTTATGCCGACGCCACAATCAGCGCTGCATGAGTAGTTAGTCGTTAAAATTATTATGAGAAGCACCCATGAGTTCCACACCGTCAAAATCGCTCGAAACCTTTGAAAACCCGCAACCCGATCGTGATTATACGATCCGCATCGACACGCCTGAATTCACCTGTTTATGCCCGCTGACCGGACAACCGGATTTTGCCACCATTCAACTGGAATATATTCCCGATCAAAGCTGCCTTGAATTAAAATCACTAAAGCTCTATTTTTGGTCTTACCGTAACCAGGGCGCCTTCCACGAGGCAGTGACTAATCAGATATTGTCTGACCTGGTGGCGGCAATTGCACCTCGATTTATGCGCGTAAGCGCCGATTTTAATGTTCGTGGCGGGGTTTACACCCAGGTCATAGCGGAACACAGGGCTGAAAACTGGATAGCCCCTGAGCCCGTTGTATTGCCTTAGCGGAAACCCTGATGATCACGGATATAATGAAAGGCTCAGTGTATCTGGGACGTGGATTTCAAATCATCAGGCAACCGCATGTTCGTCTTTATGTGGTGATGCCTCTGTTAATTAATATTCTGCTATTTGGTGTTCTTATCTGGTTCGGATTTGACCAGTTTTCTCCGCTGGTAGATAAAGCTATATCATTCGTTCCTGAATTTTTCGATTTTCTGCGCTGGATTATCTGGCTCGTCATCGGCACCTTCACCGCAATCGTGGTATTTTTTATCTTTACCCCAATTGCGAATATCGTCGCGGCACCATTTAATGCCCTGTTGGCAGAAAAAATTGAAACCGGGCTTACCGGCAAGACGATAAATTCAAATAGCAGTTTTTTAAAAATAGCCCGCAATAGCGTATTATCACAATTACGTAAGCTGGTTTACATCTTTTTCTGGACTGCTGCCCTGCTGTTGATTAGCTTGATTCCGGTGATAAATTTTGCCGCGCCATTGCTATGGGTGATTTTTGGTTCGTGGCTGCTTTCGCTCGAATATCTGGACTACCCGATGGGAAACCATGAGCTTGATTTTAAAAAGGAAAAGCAGTTACTTGCAGCACGTAAAGGTCTGGCACTGGGTTATGGCGGTGCAGTAATGATACTCACCAGTATCCCGCTGATAAATTTTATCGTCATGCCGATTGCAGTAGCAGGAGCAACCCTGATGTGGGTTGAGCAATTAGCGGGTGAGGCGAAAGCCTGAATTAGATTTACTCTGCCC
>CBDUSZ010000146.1:0-8789 GCA_965370015.1 uncultured bacterium
TAAAAAAATTATAGCAAGTTCGGTGGATTCTGGCGCAAATCATGATCTCGGGAAATCGCCATTACTTCCTCATTTTGTATCATGTCCGCGAGCGAGATAGTCGTCAGGTAATTCCGTATCTGTTCGCTGAGCTCTTCCCATAACTGCTCGGTCAGGCAGGGCTCAAAAGCAGATGAGCCGTTCATCACATCTTTATTGCTGACATTCATCACTTCATCTACCGCATTGATTACATCGGCAATACAGACTTCTTCGGGTGAACGCCCAAGACTATACCCTCCTCCTGGACCACGGGTACTAACCACCAGTTTATTACGCCGCATTTTTGCAAATAACTGCTCCAGGTAGGACAGAGAAATTCCCTGGCGGACCGAAATATCGGCGAGTGAAACAGGACCCTGGTCAGAGTGCATGAGCATATCGAGCAGAGAGGTAACTGCATATCTACTTTTGGTGGATAAACGCATAAGAGAGAAGATTTAGCGACAATTAGCCAGAGTATACAATCCTGACTAAAATGGTCAACTATTACGTTGGATTAATTCTACCTCGCAGCAATAAAAGCCAGAATACCCCATCATTGTAAGGTCAAGCCGAGCCATAAATTTCAAGATTTCCTGCAAACTAATGCCTTGCCAGGGGTTTAACAGGTTAATTTTTGTACTTTTCTACTGCACTCAGCATGCCGCGTAATATATTGACCTCACTTTTACTTAACTCAATGCGATAGTAAAGCCGCCGTAATTTCTGCATCAACAACCCTGGATTCTCGGCATCCAGAAATTGTGTTGTCGTCATCACCTGCTCAAGATGTTGAAAGTATCCTTCCAATTCCTGGCTGCTAGCCGCCGACTCCTGAAAATTGAATTTCCGAACTCCAACCTGGCTACCGCCCACTTTGAAAATTTCATAACAAAGTACCTGAATCGCAGAAGCAACATTGAGTGAACTAAAATCAGGATTGGCTGGAATGGTGACCATATAATGGCAGAGTTGCAATTCGTCGTTGGTTAAACCTGAGTGCTCCCTGCCAAATACCAGTGCGACTCTGGACTGACCATTCAAACCAGCAATCTTTTGCGCCATCGAATCTGTGGTCAGCTCCGGCCAGACCAGGGACCGTACGCGCGCACTTGCCGCAATTACCAGGGTACAGTCTTGCACCGCTTCCTGAAGGCTGTCAGTCTTGCGTCGATTGTCTATAACCACGTTCGCCCCAGAGGCTCTGGCATAGGCTATCTCCCCAACAGGACACTGTGGGTTAACTAATACCAGATTCGATATACACATATTATGCATCGCTCTTGCGGCAGCACCGATGTTTCCAGGATGAGTAGTACCTACCATTACGATATCGATATTCGACAGGTTCATGATTGAGTCGATTTATTCTTTAATTGAGGTTTAATCAAGGCGAGTACTGAATAATATGTAATGGTTTTTCAGGAACACAGCGAATATCTACTTCTGGTTTATTATTAGGTGCTTTGCTAGACTGCGCGCCACTATAACACCCCTACCGGACAGTACCACCATGCAACCGATGTTGAATATTGCGATTCGAGCCGCGCGAAGCGCAGGCGATCATATTGTCCGTAAAATGAACAAGTTACCGGATCTAAAAATAGATCAAAAAGGCCATAATGATTTTGTCAGCGAAGTCGATCGAGAAGCCGAAGAAAAAATAATTGAAATATTGCTCACCTCGTTTCCGAACCACAGCATTTTGGCAGAGGAGTCCGGCGAAATAGAAGGCAGTGAAGACTTCCGATGGATTATCGACCCACTGGATGGCACCACCAACTACTTACATGGTTTTCCGCACTTTGCAGTTTCGATTGCCTGCCAACACAAGGGACGCCTTGAACATGGCGTAATATATGATCCGATCAAACAGGAATTGTTTACCGCCAGCCGCGGCGATGGCGCCACTTTAAACAACAAAAGAATTCGCGTGACTCGCATTAAGTCTACCCAGGGTGCCCTACTAGGCACCGGCTTTCCATTCAAGCATCACCATCAACTGGATGAATTCCTGAAGATTTTCAGCGAGTTCTTTACTAGCGCAACTGACATACGTCGTGCCGGCTCTGCAGCTCTTGATTTAGCCTACGTCGCAGCAGGCCGACTCGACGGATTCTGGGAATCAGGACTTAGCGCCTGGGATATAGCAGCGGGAGCGCTCATCGTGCGGGAAGCCGGTGGCATTACCACCGATTATGAAGGCAATGAGCATTACCTGGAACTTGGGCAGGTAATTAGCGGAAACCCCAAAATAATCGGAGATATGCTGCGAAAAATACAGCGACACACGGTTCACTCTCACTGACACATAACCCTACATTTTATACGGCGGAATAAGCCGAATTTATACCCTCACAAGATAAAACAAATTGAATTCCACGCAGATTTACTTATCCTGATCTTAGCAAATAATCCCTAGTGGTAAGGCGCTCGTCAGGCGTTATCTGCGGCCGACATCCGGGCCGTATCTAAACGTAAAATCGGTAAGCTAATACCACTTAAATAAATTTTTTTTGAGGAAAAAATAATGCCTACATTCGTACGTACCGAAAAATGCGATGGTTGTAAGGGCCAGGATAAAACCGCCTGTATGTATATCTGCCCACACGATTTAATGAAACTCGATATCGACGGATCAGAAACAGGGCATCCAATGAAGGCCTGGAATCAGGAGCCCGAGCAATGCTGGGAGTGTTATTCCTGCGTTAAAATTTGCCCTCAAAATGCAATCGAATGCCGTCATTATGCCGACATCGTGCCCCTCGGTGGCTCGGTACAGCCACTGCGTGGAACCGATTCGATCATGTGGACCATCAAGTTTCGCAATGGCAACATGAAGCGCTTCAAATTCCCCATCCGCACTACAGCCGAGGGCTCCATTGAGCCTTATGCAGGCAAGCCCGAAGCCGACATGTCTAAAATTGAGGAGCCAGGTTTCTTTTGCGATTCCAATGGCTATCGTCCAGGCGATCCCAGCCAACTCATTTGTAAATAACACCATACTCGGAGAATTGAAAATGGCAGGTGAATTTGGAAATCCAGAAATCGTCGAAGAAACAGTCGATATTCTGATGATCGGTGGCGGCATGGCCTGTTGTGGCGCAGCCTTCGAAATTATGCAGTGGGCCAAGGGTACAGGCCTCAAAATAAAATTGGTGGATAAGGCCGCAATGGATCGCTCGGGCGCCGTAGCCCAGGGGCTTTCGGCTATCAACACCTATATTGGAGAGCACGATCCGGCGGACTATACCCGTATGGTCTCCAACGATCTGATGGGTATTACACGTGACGACCTGGCCTACGATGTTGGCCGACACGTCGACGAATCCGTACATCTGTTTGAAGAATGGGGTTTACCTATTTGGAAAACCGACGAAAATGGTGAGCGCTTCGATGGCTCCAAAGGCCTGACTCCGCTGGCAGAAGGCGGCAAACCGGTTCGCTCGGGGAAATGGCAGATCATGATCAATGGCGAATCCTACAAATGGATCGTCTCAGAAGCCGCGAAAAAAGCGCTTGGTATCGAAAATATCGAAGAGAGAATTTTCATCGTCAAGCTGATCAACGATAAAAATGATCCGCTTCGTATTGCCGGTGCAGCAGGATTTTCGGTACGTGAAAACAAGATCGTAATCTATACAGCCAAGGCTATTTTGTTAGCCGCAGGCGGCTGTGTAAACATATTCCGCCCGCGTTCTGTAGGTGAAGGCTCGGGCCGCGCCTGGTACCCCGTATGGAATGCCGGATCTACCTATTCGATGGCCGCTGAAGCTGGCGCCGAAATGACCCTGATGGAAAATCGATTCGTCCCTACTCGCTTTAAGGACGGCTATGGACCTGTGGGTGCCTGGTTCCTGCTATTCAAAGCGAAGGCGATTAATGCGCTTGGCGAAGTTTATATGGATCGCAACGCTGAAATGCTGAACGACTACCCCCCCTACGGAAGTGCTGCAGTACCGGCCTCCTGCTTGCGTAACCATCTGATGTTAAAAGAAATGCGCGAGGGTCGTAGCCCCATTTACATGGATACGGTGACAGCGCTTGCTAATCTACGTGAAACCCTGTCTCCTCGAGAGGTGAAGCATCTTGAAGCGGAAGCCTGGGAAGATTTCCTCGACATGTGTATCGGACAGTGCGGAATCTGGGTAGGTGAGAACATTGAACCAGAAAAGAAAATGTCCGAATTAATGCCAACCGAACCCTATCTACTAGGATCACATTCTGGTTGCTGCGGCATCTGGACCTCGGGACCAACCGATTTAGGCGCTCCAACCGAAGAAACCGAACCCGGCGTCCCCGAACACCTGCCATCTGGATGGAACTGGGGATATCGTGGGATGACAACCGTCAGCGGCTTATTTACTGCTGGCGACGGTGTTGGTGCATCCGGGCATAAATTTTCCTCTGGCTCACATGCCGAGGGTCGTATCGCAGCCAAAGCGATGGTCAAGTACTGTCTAGACAATGCTGACTATACGCCCGTACTCGACACACCAGTCGATGAACTCGTTGCGTCCATCTACCAGCCAGTTATGACATTCCTCGAGCATAAGGACTACTCGACAGCCATTGATGTCAATCCGCATTACATAACCCCTAAAATGTTGCAGTTCAGATTGCAAAAAATTATGGATGAATATGTAGCTGGCATCGCAACCTATTACACAACCAACGCGGAAATGCTCAAGATTGCTGGTGAAAAACTGGACATGTTGAAAGAAGATGCATTAAAAATGCGTGCCAAGGACCTGCATGAGTTGCTTCGTGCCTGGGAAAATTACCACCGCATTCTTACCGCTGAAGCACACATGAAGCATATCGAGTTCCGTCAGGAATCGCGTTATCCTGGTTTTTATTATCGTGCCGACAAGAACTTTGTCGACGAAGAAAACTGGCACTGCTTTGTCAACTCAATCTATGACAAAGACACCGGTGAATGGACCTGTTTCAAGCGTGCACATAAGGATTTGGTTGATAAATCTGTGTTGTTTAAATAGAATTCAGATGCTTGATTAGGAAAAGTCCGGGGAACCTGGTTACCCGGACTTTCCTATTGGCTGACCACTGATCTTTAGCGCCACCAAAATCCCATATGACTGACGACAAACTCGAACTACCCTTCGACAGCCCTGTCGAACCCGTGCGCCTGGAGGCGCAGGACAAACTGAAATTTCGCTGCCATCGGGGGGTTTCATGTTGGAACGAATGCTGCTCGCATGCAAATGTCACGCTGGCACCTTACGATATAATTCGATTAAAACAGCACACCGGGTTATCCACTAGTGAGTTGCTGAATAAACACACGGTACCCTACGAAATGGATGCCTCGGCTATGCCCGGCCTTAAGTTACGTACCGATAATTCCGGTGCCTGCCTGTTTATGACTGATGAGGGCTGTTCGGTATACGAAAATCGACCCACTGCCTGTCGCTATTACCCGTCCGGACTTCTATCCATGCGTGCCATAGGGCAGAATACTGACGAACGCCATTTTCTGCTTATTAAAGAAGATCATTGCAAGGGCCACCTCGAAGATCACGTGCAAACAGTGCAGGAGTTCCGCGAAGACCAGGGTGTTGTCGAGTACGATGACTACAATCGTGAATGGTATGTCATCATATTAAAGAAGCGCTCTACTGGCCCAACCATCGGTAAACCTTCAGAGTTGTCATTACAGCTATTTTTCATGGCCAGCTACGACATGGATCGTTTTCGCCGGTTTGTTACCAGCGATAGCTTTAAGAAAACCTACGACCTGAGTGACGAATTTTATAAAGCCGTTGAAGGCGATGACGTCGCGTTGATGCAATTTGGTTTTAAATTACTGCGTCAGGTATTATATGGCGAAATAGCAATCCCAGAAGTTGAGGGTGCCTGGCAAAAACGCGCTGAAGAAAGGCAGGAAATTCTAAAAATGCGGCGTGAAATCGAGGTCATGGAACATGATAAAAATCGCGAAATCGAATTAAGGTCAGCCGTTAGCGGGGATCATGACGATTAGCCGGTATATTGCATGAAACTGGTAACGACCGATCAGGCCTCAACCCAAATCACAACAGTTGCGATAATATCGGATACCCATACCGTTTTAGACCCACGCATTGCCGAGGCAATCAGCCGCGCTGACATCGCAATTCATGCTGGAGATATCGGCGACGCCAGTGTTTTATCAGCGATGCGTCCAAAAACTGGTCGAGTGATAGCCGTGTCAGGTAATAATGATCACCCGCTATTCTGGCCTGTAGATCAAACTGAAGTTCTCGAGTCTATACCCAAAGTTGCCCGATTCGAACTTCCAGGAGGCAGTGTCGCGATAGAGCATGGTCATCGACATGGCTCGAAATCACCCCACCATCAATCCCTGCGCGAGGCTTACCCTGATGCCAAACTTGTGGTTTACGGTCATACACATCATCAGGTAATCGACGACGTATCTATCCCCTGGGTAGTTAATCCAGGCGCTGCGGGGGCTACTCGCACACATGGGGGGCCATGTTACCTGCTACTTACAGCCACGGAACACGACTGGCAGATCGAAAGCTTTCAATTCGATGATTGCGCCTTATAAAAGATACCGCATCGGCTCAGCAATTTCGGACAGTCGCAACTATCGGTAACTTCGCATTTGACCAACCAGCACACCATGAATGTTAACCCGTTCCGCCGCATATATCATGGTTTCCATATTGGCATTCTCTGGAATTAGCGCTACTTCTTTCTCACTCTTGCGCTTGAAGCGCTTCAATGTGGCCTCAACTTTATCGATCATCGCCACGACGATATCACCATCACGAGCGACCGGCTGTTTTTTGATAATGACATAATCGTTATCCAGAATACCTACATCCATCATAGAATCACCACTGACGCGCAGGGCAAATAATTCTGGGCCCATAAACATTTCAGCGAGATTGAGTTCCTGTTGGTCTTCTACTGCTTCGATGGGTAAGCCAGCCGCTATCTTGCCAACCAGGGGAATTGTCGGCGGACTTACCAGTGGTAGTTCAGCCAGGTACATGCCCCGCGCATTACCCTTGGCACGTTCGATATAACCTTTATCCTCCAGTGCCTGGACATAGCGATGTACCGTTCCCTGGGAATTAACTCCTATAGCTAGCCCTATCTCCTTAAATTTCGGTGCATAGCCATACTGGGCCAGGTACTGGCGAATAAATTTTAAAGCATTGTTTTCTTGTGTTGTGAGCATGGAACACCTTTATTCTCATTATCTTCTCAGCCAGTGTAGAGAAAATAATGAGAACTTGCAATGCGTAATTTTTAAAGTCGAATTTACGATGAGCAACTTAGCTCAAGAGTTTTTGCCCAGTCTGGCGGATCCTGTGCATAGGACTCCATTTCGGATTGCTCGTCAAATGGTCTGGTCAGCAGCCTCAACAAATTATCTACCTCGCTGTAATCTCTGTTTTCCGCCTTTACTATCGCGGTTTGTACCATGTAATTGCGCAACACATATTTAGGATTGACCAGGCGCATACCTGCCTGCCGATCCATCTTCTGCGAAGACTCTGATTTTAAGCGTTGGCTATAATTATGCGCCCATTGGTCGAATCGAATCCTTTCCATGAAAGTATCCCGTATAAACTGATTATCCCCTGCCTCATCAAATCCACACAACGCGCGGAAAAAGTTGGTGAAATCAACCTGACCTTCCATCGTCAAAAACAGGGTAGTGAACAATTCGCGGTCCCCGTTCCTGCTTTCCCTCAGCCCCAGTTTTTTTCGCATACCGTCTTCATAATACTGTTCATACAGGGATTGGTATTGAGACAACTTGTGTTTTGCTTTCTCGGCTGCAGCGTCGCCATCCGCATCGTCGATTAGTGGTAACATGGCCTGCGCCAGACAACTCAGGTTAAACAGGCCCGCCCGGGGTTGTTGGTCGTAGGCGTATCGACCCTGATGATCTGAATGATTACACACAAAAGCAGACTTATAGGTATCGAGAAATCCATAGGGGCCATAGTCGAAACTGAGTCCAAGTACCGACATATTGTCAGAATTCATCACCCCGTGTGTGAACCCAACTAATTGCCATTGCGCGATCAGTCGAGCCGTGCAATCGATCACCTGTTGCAGTAAATCGAGATAAGGGTTTTCGGCTTCCCGGCTATCTGGATAAAACTGATCGATAACGTAATCAGCGAGAATTTTCAGATCATCGTATTGCTGGCGATAAAAAAAAATTTCAAAATTTCCAAATCTTACGTGACTTGGAGCTATCCGGGTCAACACGGCCGCCGTTTCGATTTTTTCACGGTAAACCTCATCGTTGCTTCCAGTAATGCACAGTGCGCGGGTGGTCGGAATACCCAGACTCGCCATGGCCTCGCTACACAAATACTCCCTGATGGTCGAGCGCAGCACGGCACGACCGTCACCCATGCGTGAGAAGGGTGTCAGCCCTGCGCCCTTGAGTTGAATTTCCCAGATATTTCCATCTTTGCCTTCGATCTCTCCCAACATCAGGGCCCTGCCATCACCCAACTGCGGCACATATTGGCCAAATTGATGCCCCGAATATATCATCGCTATTGGGTCACTAGCATTCGCCAGGCGGTTGCCGCTAAAGATTTCGGTAAACTCCGGGGTATTTATTTGCTCCTGGTCTATATCCAGTAGTTCTGCCATCGCCGGGCTAAAGCTGACCAGATACGGGTTATTCAGCGGCTGTGGTTTGACTCGACGGTAAAAATTTTCAGGCAGAGTCGAATAACGTGTATTTGAATTTAGGTTTTGCGGGAAAG
>CBDUSZ010000147.1:0-8615 GCA_965370015.1 uncultured bacterium
AAGTCGATTACCGCAGCATTGGCCGGGGTTTTGGTCGGACAGGGTATGCTCGACCCGACTGCAGCAGTGACGCACTATTTGCCGGAACTTGGCAATTCGGCATACGCCGATTGCAGCGTACAGCAAGTCCTCGATATGACGGTGTGCATCGACTTTGACGAACTTTACGATGCCAGGGATGGCAAGTTTGTTGAATACCGTGTATCCACAGGTTGGCACCCCGCGGCACCCGATCAAATCGACTTTTGCCTGCACGATTTTTTAATTTCCCTGTCACGCGGACAAAGAGCGCATGGCGAAGTGTTTGATTATAAATCGCCAAACTCGGATCTGCTTGGCTGGATTATTGAAAGCGTTAGCCGGCAGCGGCTGGCCGATTTATTCTCAAAATGCCTGTGGCAACCGATGGGCGCCGAAGCCGATGCTTACATCACTGTCGATCGTAAGGGTGCCGCACGCACTGCCGGTGGGTTTTGCGCAATCCCACGCGATCTATTGCGATTTGGCGAGATGATGCGCAATATGGGCCGTGTCGGTGAGCGGCAAGTCATACCGGCAGACTGGGTACAGGAGTGTCGCGAAGGTGGGGATCATGAAGTCTGGCAACGTGGTGGCCCCCCGACCGAAAAATTTACCAGGGGCAGTTATCGCAACAAATGGTATCAAACTGGTAATTCGCACGGAGCCTTTTGTGCCATCGGTATACACAGTCAATGGATTTATATCGACCCGCTTGCAGAAGTTGTGATCGTCAAACTTTCAGCGCAGGCCGACCCGCTTAACTTTGAACTGGGGCAGGCTAATCTGCGTGCATTTGAGGCGATTTGCGCAGCGTTTTAAATAGATGAGGGTAAAATTACCGATGCACTTGCACCCTGGTATGTTCAAACGAATTGGTGCTACCCACTAAATATGGCAAAAGTCATGGTAAAAATACTCGCATTTGCAGGCAGCTCGCGACAACATTCGTTAAATAAAAAGCTCTTGAAAGTAGCCGTCGCGGGTGCGCATGCAGCAGGGGCCGCCGTTACCCTGGTTGATCTGGCTGATTTCGAAATGCCGCTTTTCAACCAGGATATGGAAAGTGAACAGGGCATGCCAGATAATGCTGGTGCATTCAAACAGCTGATGATTGCGCACGATGGGTTTTTAATTGCCTCGCCGGAATACAATGGCGCTTTTAGCCCGTTGTTAAAAAATACGATTGACTGGGCGTCGCGTTCTGAGCGTGATGACGAACCGCCACTGGTAGCCTACCGGGGTAAAACTGCCGCAATAATGGCGACTTCTCCGGGCGGCCTGGGTGGCATGCGAGGGCTGGTAATGCTGCGTATGTTATTGGGCAATCTTGGCGTTATCGTTTTGCCAGATCAGCAAGCAGTGCCGAACGGACTCAAGGCTTTCAACGATGATGGCTCGATGAACGATAATAAACTGCAAAAACGCATTCGTACTATGGGTGAAAACCTGGTGCGGTTTTCCGCTCAGCTAAAGTAAAAATATCTTCAGCCCGGAATGGTTTAACATCCAAAAAATCAGGAACATAATCTACTCACGCGATATGCGCAATCGCCTATTATTAAATTACCGACTCAGCCATCCTGATTGAACCATGTACAAAAAGCTGGTAACGCTTATCATTGCGAATAAAGTGGAAATGATAACCGAGCTGGAAGCGCGTTCCTGCCACACCCCGTATTGCTGTGCGATTACAAAAACATTGGTAGCAGTGGGCAGGGCGGCCAATAACACGGCTGAATAAAGCCATATAGGATCAAGATCAGGCACCAGCCAGATGAGTAACAGGTATACCAGAGCAGGGTGCAGAACAAGTTTCACCGGCACGATATAGGTCAACTCAATGGGTAGCCGTTTTAGCGGCCTGAGAGCCGCGGTGACACCCATGGTAAACAATGCGCAGGGACCGGCGGCCCCAGCCAGAAAATCCAGTAAACTCTGTAGTACCGTTGGCGGCTTGAACGCAAATACGGCGGCCAATACGCCCGCGATGGTAGCGAGGATAAAAGGGTGGCTAAAAATATTGTAAAGTATTCCTTTCGTCAGTTTCCATGCCCGTTGTTTCTCCTTACTACCGAGCGCCATGAGCAGTGGTGCAATAGTAAAGTGCATGGCATTTTCAAAGCAAAAAATAAGCGCTATGGGAACACCGGCGGCAGGCCCGAATGCTGCTATGGCCAGGGGTGGTCCTAAATACCCGATATTGCCATAAGCCGCTGCCAGACCCTGGATGGTGGCCTCGGGCGTGTTGTTTCCATTACGTTTTTTTGCCAGTAGAAAAACCAGGCAAAAAATAATAAAGGTGACGGATATTGATATAGCGATAAAGCCAATATTTGAAAACTGTTGTACCGGTGTATTCGATAACAGCTTATAGAACAGGGCGGGGAGTGCCACATAGATGATGAAAAAATTCATCCATGCCAGTCCCTCGAAAGGAATTCGGGCCAATTTCCCCGACACGTAGCCGAGGAAAATTAAACCGAACAGTGGTAAAACAAGTTCAACGACGGCAAGCATATGGCGGTACTATTAAATATAAAGTGTCAGAGTCGAGCAGATTAACTGCAGTATTTATAGCGGGTTTAGCAGCGGCTATTTTCAGGCTTCATGTAGGCAGCAGCCAGCATAGTGGGAAGCCTTGCACGAATAACGGCGTCGATGCAGTGTCCTAAGCGCGGCAAATTATCGCTGAAATCTACGTTTAAATACAGCCAGCTGGTTTGGCCGGGTGATTGGATTACTTTGCCGTGAAATGAATCAATGAGCAACTATTTGTGGTTGTTCTGGCGTTAATTAGGTAAATTTTACAATGCAGATATCCTGTCTATACCCTGAGAGCCTGGAATTGTATGCCACGTGACTTAGATGAAAAGGCCTTATTCGATCGTTTTTCGATTAAATACGAATTAATTAAATCTAATTTATTACAGCAGATAGAGCGTTCGAATTGTGGTTGTGATTACGGTGCCACCAGTTTTGCCACGCGCAAACAAGTGAATGACCTGGGTACCATGCTTGGACTAGAACCAGGTAAACGCTTATTGGAAATCGGTGCTGGCGCGGGTTGGCCAGGTCTTTACCTGGCGAAACAAACTGGTTGTGACGTTACCTTGACGGATTTACCCATCGAAGGATTACGTATCGCAAAGCAGCGAGCGGCGTTGGATAATCTCACCGGGTTAAGCACAGTGGCGGTGGCAAGCGGCTCAGCGCTGCCATTTAGGCAGGGCTGGTTTGATGCCATATCGCACTCGGATGTGCTGTGCTGCCTGGTCGACAAACCGTCAGTATTAAGGGCTTGCCGGGACGTGATTCATGCATCCGGGAAAATGGTTTTTTCTGTTATTTTAATATCGCCGGGCTTGTCGCGCGCCGACTACCAAAGGGCATTAGAAGGGGGGCCGTCGTTTATGTCGACGCAACACAGTTATCCTGATTTGCTACAAAACTCCGGTTGGGAAATGATCGATCAGGTCGATTTATCGGCAGAGTTTCTCGATACCTTGCAGGTAATTTTAAAGAATGAGCACAGGTATGCAGACGATCTTGAAACCCTGTTGGGAAAAGATGAAACCCTTATGCGCCTAAATCGCACCGAATCGTATATTAATACACTCGAACACGGCTTAATTCGGCGAGCGTTATTTCACGCTATCCCCGTTAGCAACGGTTAATCCTGGAGATGTTTTTTCTGGCGTTTATTTGCCACACCGGTGCGACCATTCATTTCAGGTTGCGCGCTATCGAGCCGGAGTCGCCCCTTTTGTCCTGAATGCTGGTAATCCAGCGTCAATGCTTTGCTGGCGGTGTCTGGCTTTAATGCCATATGTTCGGTCAGCACTGTGTAGAGTAGTTCGAATATTCGTTTCAGTGAGATCTTCCAGCTACCTCCGGCCAGATCATACAGCTGGTCGCTAAGGTGAAGAAAGCGATGAAAAGGTGCGTCGCTGAGAATTAGCGGCAGGGTTTCACGAAAGCGTCCCGAGTTGCCGATTATGTCCCAGAATCGAGCGAATCGATTCACGCGCTGCATCGTCGCGAAGTCTATGTCCCGGGTGCTTAAAATATTGTATGGCGCCTTTGGGTTGAATCGAAGTTGATACTGCTCCGTATGTCGATTAATCGGTGCACCTCGCAGACGTTTTAAAATACCAAGCTGAATTTCCTGCGGCCTTAAGGCGGCCAGTTGATCGAAACTTTTGGCGAAGTTTTCCAGGCTGTCCCCGGGTAATCCAAAGATTAGATCAGCATGAATATGTGCGCCGCTATTTTCACGCAGCCATAGCAAATTCTCGCAAGTCTTCTGGTTATTTTGTTTACGGCTGATCAGTTTTTGAATCCGCGGGTCGAAGGTTTGAACACCGATCTCCAGTTGTAACGAGTTTTGCGGAAATTTGATCAACACTGCTTTTAGCTTGTCCGCCAGATTGTCGGGAATTACTTCGAAGTGGAGGTATAAATCATCGCACATGCGCTGCAGAAAAAACTCAAGAATGGCGACACTGGTACTAGGCTTGAGATTAAAAGTGCGGTCAATAAATTTAAAGTTGCGTGCGCCTCGTGCATACAGGCTATCCATCTCATTTAGAAATGACGCCAGTGCAAAAGGCATTGCTGTTTTATCCAGTGAAGAAAGACAAAATTCGCACTTAAAAGGGCAACCTCGAGAGGCTTCAACATAGATTAAGCGATTGCGGATATCTTCGTCGTTGTAATATGGATAGGGTGGTTTTAGTGCATCTAGCGCAGCCATCTCGCCGGCGATGATATTATGCGGCGGTGACTCGCCGGCCAGAATCTGCTTACACAGCTTCGCAAAACTAATTTCGCCCGGCCCGCTAATGACGAAGTCAACCTGCCCACAGACTTCGGGTAAATCGTTGCTGAAGCTGACTTCCGGGCCGCCGACTATTATTTTCACCTCTGGCGCAATTGCTTTGATCAAAGCTATAACTTCGCTGGTCTCGGTGACATTCCAGATATAAATACTAAAGCCAATAATACCTGGCCGCTTCGACAGCAATTTTTCAGCGATATCAATTGGGCGTTGCTGAATGGTAAATTCCAGCAGTAAGGCCTGCGATTGTAAATCATCCAGATTGGCATACAGGTAACGTAGACCAAATGCCGAATGCATGTATCGGGCGTTTAAAGTGGTGAGCAGTATGTTTGTAGTCATTAAGGGATGCTGACCAGCGATAACTGGATGAATCGGCTAAGCATAGGTGAAAATCCGGCCAGAGAATATCAATTAATAAATTTAAGCAGGGATTGTGGTCGCCATCGACTGACGCGAAAGGACGGGTCTCGACGCTGAAACTCTAACCCTGAATAATTCAAATTTTGTCAGGTCAGCACTTGTTTTTGAACAAAAACTCAATTTGTTGATCGAGATCAATATTCCTTACTATATGTGTGGTAATTTTTCAATCTAGAGTGTTTTGACGATAATTTATGTGCAATTCTGGAATGTAATCTGACGAGGTAATTAAAGGGCATTAGCAATATAGATAGTGCCTAAAATGTTCAAGGAGATAATCATGAAAGTTAAAGAAATAATGACGCCTGAAGTAGAAACAGTGACCCCTACAACAACCTTGAGAGTGGTAGCAAGAGAAATGAAGGACAAGGGCGTGGGCGCGCTGCCAGTAGTCGAAGATGGCAAGCTAATAGGTATTATTACAGATCGCGATGTCAGTGTTTATGCCATAGCAATGGGTCACGATCCCCAATCTACCGAAGTACAGAAAGTAATGACCAGGGAAGTCTATAGCTGTAGTGCCGATCAGGACATTAGCGAGGCAGCTAAAATTATGGAACAACATAAAGTTCGCCGTCTCACGGTGATGAGTAGCAATGAAACCCTGGCTGGTTTTCTCTCGGTCGCCGACATTGCACCTATTTCAGGTGAGCTAGCCGGTGCCGTACTGAAAGCAGCAACGCCAATACATTAATCTGCGGCGAGTGTTAGCGCCCGGAAATTTGCATTTAGGAGAATTAAGATGAAAGTGAGTAATTTAATGAGTTCAAAAGTCGAATTCACTACACCTACATCGACTACCAAGGAGGCCGCTCGACAAATGCACGACGAGCATGTTGGAGCTCTGCCGGTGGTTGTTGATGAGCAGTTGGTAGGTATCATTACTGACCGCGATATTTGTTGCAAGGTGACCGCCACTGGTCGCGATGCAGGTTGGACCAAAGTGGAAGAAGTCATGACCAAAGATGTCGTTACCTGCCTGGATGATCTCGATACCAGCGATGCCGCAAATATTATGATTGATCACAATATCCGTCGATTGGCGGTATTAAATCATCAAAGCGCGTTAGTGGGTTTCCTCTCGGTTGACGATCTGGCGCGTTGTTCGTATGAGCTGGCCAGTTCGGTGCTGGAAGCTTCGAGGACGGTTCACTAGGGGAAATTCGAAAAGCGCATCTTCCGGGATGCGCTTAATTCGGCCAGTCCTCGCCGTCGGTATAGCGCGTACCCCGATGTCCGCGCCTGGCTATGGGTACTGCCAGGCGCTCGCCGGGAGCCTCAACAATAATCAAAATCCGCGGCTTGCCAGAGTTCGGATTTTTTGCGCCAGTAATAAATTCTCGTATCTTCAGGCGGCCATGTAGTTGATCGCCAAAAATGGTGTACACGTAGTCACCCACATTAAGCCGGGTTGGGCTTTTACCAGCCATGTGGAATTCGTATTGTTTGCGACTGCCGTCGTAGAGCGAATCCAGTGTTGCGACGCCGGCTTTTGCAGGAATGGTTTTGGTGATGCCGAAACTCATGCGGGTATTCTCTATCAAAGGCCGGTTTAATTCCAGTTTGCATTAGTAAACCGCCCTGCAGTGTTTGTATCCCATCGCGCTGCCGAACCCGGATAATTATTCAAGAAATTTCGGAACTCCATGCCCTGTCTAAACTCATATAGTTTAATAAACCCGGAACAAGCCGCTCAATTTATTCTTCGCTTTGTAATAGCAGGCTAGACCATCATGACTAAACTAACCTTAATTGAACGACGGCTACGAATTAGCACCGGCTTAATACTGGCAATCTACATCGTCATCCACTTAAGCAATCATACCCTCGGGCTTGTCTCGCTGGAGGCTATGGAATCTATGCGCAAGTTTGTCACCCCTTTCTGGCGAAGTTGGGTCGGTGGCCTGTTGATATACACCTCGTTATTAACTCATTTTGGGCTGGCCCTGATGTCCCTGTATCGGCGTAGCACGTTGCGTATGCCGGCCTGGGAACTTGCTCAGCTGGTGCTCGGCCTGTCGATTGTTCCCCTGCTCGCGGGTCATGTAGCAGCGACCTGGGGCGTACGGGTATTAATGGGTATCGACATTAACTATGAATACGCATTGAGTGGAATTTTGAGCAATAACTGGGTGATGGTTAAACAGGGAATGCTGTTACTCGTAGCCTGGAGCCATGTCGTGTTTGGTTTGCATTTCTTTTTTCGCTTGTTTCCCTGGTATCGAAGCTGGATTCTGCGTTTGTACCCTATTACGTTATTGATGCCGTTACTGGTTATTTTATCGATAGCTCGTGTTGGAGTTGAGCTGGAAGTCTGGCAGCAGGAAGATGAAGGGCCTGTGTATTCTGATCGTTACCGGGATGGCTATGATTTGATAAATGACAGTAATGACACTGTACCGGAAACCTCCTCTATTAAACCAGCTAAACCAGCTAATCAAATATTGAGTGACGGTATACTCGTTTCATTTTACGGATTATTGTTCCTGACCCTGGCGGCACGGGTGTTTCGAGAAAAAACACATAACAAAACCGGCAGCGTCTCAATTAAGCATATAAATGGGCAGGTATTAAAAGGCATACCTGGTCAAACAATATTGGAAATTATCAGGAGTCACTCGATTCCTCATGCATCCTTATGTGGTGGCCGCGGTCGATGTACAACCTGCCGGGTGAGGGTGGGTGAGGGATGTGTTGATTTGGAGAAGCCGTCAGCGCTTGAAAAATTTGCCCTGGATCGAATTGACGCGGCACCGAATGTCCGCCTTGCCTGCCAAACCCGCCCGCTGTTACCGTTACAGATTACACCGTTAATGGCAGCTGATCTCAGTATTGACAGCGAATGGAAAGAAGGTGGTGTTAGTGGTGAAGAGCGAGATATAGTGGCTCTGTTTGTCGACCTTCGCGGTTCCTCAAAAATGAGTGAAATACATTTACCTTACGATGTTTTGTTTATTCTGAACCGCTTCTTCCTTGAAATGTCGGATGCTTTAAGCGCCAGCCATGGCCACTATGCCCAGTTTGAGGGGGACGGATTACTGGCGCTTTATGGATTGGAAAGAGGGCTTAAGCAGGGTTGCCTGGACGTACTGCGTGGAGCAGTGGATATGCAGGTAAGGATAAACCAACTCAACCAAAAATTAAAAAACGAACTGAAAGATCCGCTTAAAATAGGTATCGGAATCCACTGTGGACAGGCGATTGTCGGCACCATGGGACCACCATCTTCACCCAATTATTCGGCGATTGGCGATTGCGTCAATGCGGCGGCGCGATTAGAAGGAAAATCCAAAGAGCTCGAATGTATTCTGGTGGTAGCAGATGAAGTAGTTCT